>CAZKVA010000169.1:0-3892 GCA_964556035.1 uncultured Actinomycetota bacterium | reverse complement strand
TTTATAAAATAAAAAAACCTCTCCATATCTCTACAATCTGTAGAGACGAGAGGTTGAATTTCCCGCGGTGCCACCCTACTTCACACAAGGATAAAATAATATAACTTAAGATCCTTCTGTGCTCTTAAAATTTTTTAGATACCCTTATTATCTTCTCTTATAAGAAATATCTTATCCTTTGATAACGGAGGAAGCCGGACCGTCATACTCTCCTCAAGAACGCTAGTTTTATAAAAATTCTCCGGGATTTGAGACGATCACCTCGCAGGCCCATTCAGTATCAGCGTTGCAGCCGCATTCTCAGCTTCTGCGGCTCTCTGTATGCTGCATCAATACCTACTATTCCTGTTCACAGGTTTTATTTGATATTTAGTTTTCAAATATACAAAGTCAGGAAAAAATATTAGCATATATAGGGGACTTTGTATAGTTGTCTCAAAAAAATCTTGCTATTGTACTTACCCATTTATCATTGATTTGAACCTGCAAAATTTTGTAAATGTAATAAAATAACAGATAAGGAATAATTTATTATCCAGGTCTTAATTCGTAATATTATATTTTATTCCCTTTTGTTCCCCCATGAGTTCCAGGGCATCTGCAAGTTTTTCAAGAGTCAGTTCTTCTTTTACGAAATCTTTGGCAATACTTTGAAGATCCAGTCTCAGCAGAGGATAGTGTTCATCATTTTTCTTAAGGTAAAAACCATTATTTATAAGGAATTTAAAGGATATTAGCGGGCTGTTTTCAAATTCATCTTCATCTATGTCATCATTCAGCCTTTTTGCGGTCGTCTCTATAGAGACAGCTTTCTTTTTTAATAGATCCTTCTCAAGCTCGATAAGCAGTTTCTTTTCGATCCCCAACTCTCTCTGCGCAGGCTCCACATATATACATCCCAAAAAAATACTTTTTGGATCAGGCGGGAAGACTTTGAAGGATTTCAATTTGGGAAAAAGTCTGTAATCTCCGGCAAAAAGGACGCCGACGCATTTTCTTTCCTTAAAGGCTCCCTTTACCATTCCCCCCTTATTTTGGAAAACAGCCAGTTTTTCCTGGGAAGCCTTGCTATAATCCTTTTCAAATAATTTGCCCTGCAGTAATTCCTTTACTTCGGAAATGCTTTTCACATTTGAAATAGCTTTTAGAAGACCTTCACTATTATAGTCAAACCAGAAATCACACTTAACACATTTAATGTCCAGTTTTTCAATTTTATCAGCAAAAAGATCCCTGATGATCACTTTTAGACCCATAATTATAAAAAACCTTCCCCCGGTTTATTCTTTCGATTAATTATATCACTTAAAAATATTGTTTGAACTTATAAATCCTTTTTGAATTTTTGGCTGATTTAATATATATTTATAACTTACTATTTGAGAAGATACTTAAGTTATTAATATATTTATTCGATTAGTCATATTTTACTGTAAGCAATACCCATGAGTAAGAAGATTACATTTGATTATTGGAAACACCTCTACTCCAGCAGGATGGAAGGCATGGTCTCCTCTGAGATAAGGGACCTGCTGTCACTATCTGCCCGCCCTGATATCATATCCTTTGCTGGCGGGCTTCCTGAGGTAAGGGCGCTTAATCACCAAAAGCTTGAAAGATATATCAAGAGGACGCTTAGGACCGATGCAGAGATAAGCCTCCAGTATGGTGATTCTACCGGCTATTATCCTTTAAGGACCAGGCTCATCGACGTTATGGCTTTGGAAGGTGTGTCGGCAGATGAAGAGGATATTATAACAACAGCCGGAGGACAACAGGCACTTGACCTTCTTGCCAAGACTTTTATTGATCCCGGAGATACGATTATCACTGAGGCACCAAGCTATACCGGGGCACTTAATGCTTTTAAGGCCTATGAAGCCAATATAATTGGGATACCTATAGATAAAAACGGCATACTGACGTCTGAAGTGGAGAAGAAACTGAAAGAACTCTCTGGCAAAAAAATAGGAGTTAAATTTATATATGTGGTACCTAATTTCTCAAACCCATCAGGAGCTACCATAAGCCTGGAACGCAGGGAAAAATTGCTGGAACTGGCCAAGAAGTACAATACAATGATAATTGAAGATAATCCTTACGGGATGCTGAGATATGAAGGAGAAGCAATCCTGACCATTAAGGAGCTTGACAGTAAAGGGGACAATAGAAATGTCATCTATATAAGCACTTTATCCAAATTATTCGCTCCCGGGTTCAGGATAGGCTGGATAGTGGCGCCCCACCTTATACTGGAAAAGCTCACACTTGGAGTTCAGTCGGCTGTACTGTGTAATAGCACGTTTTCCCAGAGGATAGCTTATGAGTATTTTTCAGATCCTTCATGGAAGGATAATATAACAGAGTTCATAAAGATCTATAAAAATAGAAGGGATACGATGTTTTCAGCCCTGGAAGATAATCTTTCAGGTATAGCTACCTGGTCAAAACCAAAAGGTGGTTTCTTTATCTGGTTAAAAGTTCCTGATTTCCTTAATACAAAGGAGATCCTTGCCGATGCTGTTAGAAACAAAGTTGCTTTTGTTCCAGGAACAGGTTTCTATGCTGATGGTAGAGGTAAGGACTCTGCACGGATTGCATTCTGCACTGAAAGCAGGGAAAACATTGAAAAGGGAATAAAAATATTAGCAAAAATAATCAAGGATAAGATCCGGTTATATAAGAGCTTTAAATAGATCAACAATTTATCTAAAGACGAGAGTGGTAAAAATGAAAAAAAGAAGTATTGCAGTTTTAATGGGTGGAAGATCTCTCGAAAGGGAGATATCAATAAAGAGTGGACAGCGTGTTTCCAATGCTTTGAGGAAGCTGGGACATCATGTTATAAAGCTTGACGTGGACCGGTCCATTGTGGAAACCCTTGCTTCTGAAAAAATCGACCTTGCCTATATCGCATTACATGGAAAAGATGGAGAGGATGGGACCATCCAGGAGATCCTTGAGGTCCTGGGAATACCGTATACTGGGCCGGGAGTTTATCCTAATGTGCTTAGCTTTGATAAGATAATCTCAAAACAGATATTTGAAAGCCTGGGGATACCTACACCGCCATTTTATTTTTTAAATGCCAGCTCTTTCAGGGAACTGGGAGCCTCAAAACTTCTACCCCATATAGTAAAAAAGATCGGTTTACCGCTTGTTGTCAAACCTTCAGCACAGGGATCCGCTCTCGGTATTAGATTGGTTGAAAACGAAGAAGATCTTGCAGATGCGATCATCTCCGCTTTGGGATATAGCAAAAAAGTCATCCTTGAAAAATTTATTTCTGGTATTGAGCTTGCTGTAAGTATTATAGGAAAGGACAAACCAGAGATCCTGCCTGTAGTAGAAATTGTGCCTGTGAATAATTTCTTTGATTTTGAATCAAGATCCAGGATCGGAGAGACTGAATATTTTGTACCTGCAAGGATCCCGGAAGATGAGTTAAATGAAGTAGGAAAAGTGGCACTTGATGTACATAAGGCATTAAAATGTAAAAATCTTTCAAGGGTCGACATCATCCTTGAAGAAAAAGACAGAAAACCCTATGTCCTTGAGCTAAATACTTCACCAGGGATGACTGATACCAGCTTGCTTCCCATGGCGGCTGGAGAGGCGGGTATATCATTTAATGATCTTGTGGAACGGATCATTAATATGTCACTTAAGTAAGTAATATTTGACTGCTATTAAGTCCTGCTAGCATAGAAATATTGAAAAAGTATTATGTGCATTTTGATATAAATATCAGGATTTTTAAGGATCGATTTTTGCTTTGACAACCTTAGTTTGCTTTGCTACTATTTGCTCTGTGTCCCTGTAGCTCAGATGGATAGAGCACAGGATTCCTAATCCTGGTGCCGGCAGTTCGAATCTGCCCAGGGACACCAGC
>CAZKVA010000168.1:0-3912 GCA_964556035.1 uncultured Actinomycetota bacterium | reverse complement strand
CCTATGTTCCAGCATAAATGGCGGTGTTTTAGATTTTGAGAATATTTTTACCGAGGATACTATTACTTCTATTTCTCCAGTAGGGATATTTTTATTTATTGCCTCCACAGAACGTTTTCTTACTTCCCCGGATGCTTGTATTACAAACTCATTTCTTATGTCCTTCCCGGATTCATAAGCTTCGCTAAAAGAATTGGGGTCAAAGACAAGTTGGACAATACCTGAAAAATCCCTCAGGTCTATGAAGATCAATTTTCCATGATCCCTTCTCTTGTTTACCCAGCCACAAAGATTTATATGTTTTCCGACAAAAGCCGCATTTATCTCAGAACAAAGATTTGACCGCATTCCTGTTTTAAAACTAGAGTCTATCATATTTAAATTCTCCCTGCTATTTCGAATATCTTTCCAACAATTTCTTTTTTACTTACAGTATATTGTTTAAAATTCTTTAGATCTTTAACTGTAACTGTATCATCTTTGCGCTCATCTCCACCAATAAAAGCAATAATATCAAATTCAAGCTTCTCTGCTTTTTTTATCTCAGCCTTGATACTGCGGGATGTATAATTTATATCACAGCTTATACCGGAATCCCTTAAGTATCTCAGTATTTCTAACATATAGCCTTTGCAATCATCCTCCATTGATACCAGATATGCCTTAATATTTTTAGTATCCGGTCCGTAGTCAATTCCGAGGTCCTTCATAAGCATGATTGTGCGGTCAATACCTACCGCAAAGCCTATGGCAGGCATCTCAGGTCCGCCAAACTGTCTGATCAGGTTGTCGTATCTTCCACCTCCGCCAAGGGCATTCTGGGCACTTTCAAGATCATTTGAGATTATTTCAAATACAGTCCTCGTATAATATTCGAATCCCCTGACAAGTGAACTAGATATTTCAAAATTTACCGAAAGACCGGATAACGTGTCAGTCAGTTCTTTAAAATGTGTCTTACAACTGCTGCATAGATACTCTGAGATCTTTGGTCCTTTTTGTGCGATTTTGGCGCATCCCGGCACTTTACAGTCAAATATCCTTAAGGGATTATTTTTGAGTCTTTTTGTGCAATCTCCGCAAAGTCTTGCCTTTTTGGGTTCCAGATATTTTTTAAATTCCTGTATAAAAGTTTCCCTGCATTTTAAGCATCCGATACTGTTTACCAGCAAAGTCAGGTTTTTAAATCCCAGTCTCTTAAAGATCATATTTAACATCCAGATTATTTCAGCATCAAGGACTGGATTATCGCTGCCAAGCGCTTCCACACCAAGCTGCCAGAACTCCCGCATCCTGCCCTTTTGAGGTCTTTCATACCTGAACATATTTTCTATATAAAAGAGTTTGACGGGAAGATTTCCGGAACCAAACATCTTCTTCTCAATAGCTGCCCTGACTACAGCCGCTGTGCCTTCGGGCCTAAGCGTAAGGGACCTTCCCTTTTTGTCATTAAAAGTATACATCTCTTTTTGAACAATATCTGTCTCTTCTCCTATGCTCCTTGAAAAGATCTCAGTATATTCAAATGCAGGAGTAATTATTTCATTAAAATTAAAGATCTCAAAAATACTGCGTGCAGCATTATTTATAAAATCACGGTATTTTATATCTTCGCCATATATATCAGCGGTCCCTCTGGGAGAATTAATCACCAATTTCATCACCTTTCCTTGATGCTAAGTCATTTATCTAAAAAAATACTATCCAGATAAGGATTTGTTTCAAATTCATTTTCAAGACTTGTACCAGGACCATGTCCGGGAAAAACCTCAAGGTCCTTATCAAATCTCTTAAGCTTTAAAAGAGAGCTTTTTATATCACTCAAGTTACCACCCGGAAGATCCGTTCTCCCGATTGCACCTTTAAAAAGAAGATCGCCTGTAAAAAGCTTTTTTTCAATCTTAATTATAATGCTGCCCGGTGTGTGGCCGGGGGTCTTGATTATCTCAATTTCAAATCTATTAAAATATTTCTTATCTGCATCACTAATCAAATTATAAGTTTTTAATGATAGTGTATTTTGGCCAAAAATTGAAGAACAATTTTTTTCAGGATCTATTACAATCTGCTCTTCTTCTCTATCTATATAGAAATTGATACCATACTCTTCTACCACTTCAGGGACTGCACCTATGTGATCATAATGCCCATGTGTATTTATGATAAGGTCCGGCCTGATATTATTTGAGATCAAGAGCTCTTGCACCGTTTTAAAATCCGCTCCTGGATCGATCAATATCTTAAGGTCTTTGAGTTCTACTATATAGCAATTTACTGCAAAATAACCAAGAACTAACTTTTCTATTTTCAAAACTATTTACTTTCTAGGTAGTATCCTGAAAACATCATAGATAGAATCTATCTGCATGATATTATTTATTACATCTTTTAAAATATATTTATTATTTATCTCTATAAGGAACCTTAACTTACTGTGACCGGCTTTGTCCATCTTAAGTGAATGTGCACTAAGAATATTGAGGTCATACTCTCCAATAACATTTGTTATATCCCTCAAGAGTTTCGTCCGGTTAAGAGCTTCGATCTGAATCTCAGCATTAAATTTATTTGGAGCCTTGCTGTCCCAGCTTACTTCGATAAAGCGCTCATTTTCCGTGCTCATAAGAGTGTTCACATTTGTGCAATCTATTCTGTGGACAGATATTCCCTTACCTCTGGTGATATAACCTACTATCTTATCCCCGGGTACAGGATTACAGCATTTTGCAATGGTGACCAGGACTTCTTCCATACCTTTTACATTTATCCCGCTACCCTTTTTCTTTTCTGTTTCTTTTTTACGGATATCATCAATAGTCAGTTCTTTTTTATCATCAGTCTGGTTCAGGTTCTTTATTATTTTTGTAAAAACATGATGTGCTGATACTTTATGGGAACCTATGCTCCTGAAAAGAGTATCGGCTTTATCAAAGTTCATCTCCTTTGCCACTTCTTCAAACAGGTTGCCCCCAACAGTTTTAAAGGAAAGGCTGTTCTTCCTTAGGATCTTTAACATGATCTCTCTACCGGTAGTATATGTCTCCTGTCTTTGCTCCTTTGAGAACCACTGTCTTATTTTATTTTTTGCCCTTGAAGTCTTTACAATATTTAGCCAATCCCTGGAAGGTCCTTTTGGACTCTTTGAGACTATTATTTCGACTATATCTCCATTATCAAGAGTACTTTCAATAGGTACCATAACCCCATTTATCTTTGCTCCCAATGCATTATGTCCAATATCTGTATGGACCAAATATGCAAAATCTATTGGGGTGGCCCCCTTGGGAAGATTCATCACCCTT
The DNA here is from genome assembly GCA_964556035.1 of uncultured Actinomycetota bacterium. Taxonomy (GTDB): domain Bacteria; phylum Actinomycetota; class Humimicrobiia; order Humimicrobiales; family Humimicrobiaceae; genus M55B120. Next base: position 610 of record CAZKVA010000168.1, on the reverse strand, counting down.
CCTTTGGGAGTAAAAATAAAGACCTCTTCTTCAAATAAGTCTAACTTTAATGATTCCATGTATTCCTGGGGGTCTTTCAGCTCTTTCTGCCAATCCAAAAGTTGCCTTATCCAGGCTACTCTTTTATCAAATTCGCTTAACTCGGGACCACCCTCTTTATATTTATAATGCGCCGCAATACCATATTCCGCGACCTTATGCATCTCATATGTCCTTATCTGGATTTCAAGAGGTTTTCCTTTCAACCCGATAACAGTCGTGTGTAGTGACTGATACATATTGAATTTCGGATTGGCGATAAAATCTTTAAACCTTCCAGGAACAGGTTTCCATAATGAATGTATTATACCCAGGGCGGTATAGCAATTTTTTATATCATCTACTATTATCCTTATTGCTATTACATCATATATATCCTCGAATTTTCTATTCTGCTCAGTTATTTTACTATATATACTGTTATAAGATTTGATCCTTCCGCTTATATCAGCACCGACATTTATTTCCCTTAATTTCTCTTTAAGAAGCGCTATAGCTTCATCTATAAGTATTCTTCTTTCTTTAAGCTTTTCATCTACCATTTTCAGTATACTTGTTTTACCTCTTCCGT
>CAZKVA010000167.1:0-3931 GCA_964556035.1 uncultured Actinomycetota bacterium | reverse complement strand
AAGAATGTGGCAGAGTCTAACAAAATAACCAGAGATAAAGTTGACAGCATTATATGTAAGAGTATAATGATAGTTATTATCATTATCATTATCATTAATATTAATATTAAATAATAATAAATAATGTCTTCATGTAATTTCTGGCTAAAAAAGATTAAAGATAAAGGATTCAGATTTACCGAGACCAGAGCAACCATACTCAAAATATTTCTCAATACTCCAGTTGAAAAAAATGCCGAAGAAATATATAAAATTGCTAGTGCCATTCATCCTGAAATAGGGATAGCTACAGTTTATAGAAATATAAATATTCTTGAAAAAATTGGTGCAATAAGATGCTCCGGGATTATAAAAAATAAATTAAAATACATTCTAAATGAAGTAGATATAAATGAGGTAAAAAAAGATTCAAATATTTCAGATAGTCTTGAGGAGTTAAAGGAGTTAAACAAAATAAAGGACCAAATTTCAAAAAAGTTAATTAAGATAGATCAATTAAAGAAGAAAAAGGAGATAAAATTGGAAAAAATAGTAACAAGTGTATCAGATATTAATGAAATCATGAAAAAACATGATTTTCAAAAGAGCAATTTGATTCAGATGTTTATTGATGTGCAGACAGATTATAACTGGTTACCAAAATACGCATTACATCATATAAGCAAAAAGTTAGATATTCCATTAACCAATATTTATAGCATTGCATCATTTTATAAGTTTTTTAATCTTGAACCAAGAGGAAAACATTCTATTACTGTTTGCACGGGTACTGCCTGTCACGTAAGAGGAGCAACGAACCTACTCCAAAGGATTGTTAATGTTCTTGGTGTAAAGCCTGGTGACACTACAGAAGACCTGAAGTTTACACTTGATACTGTTAATTGTCTGGGAGTCTGTGCTTTAGGGCCCGTAATGATGGTAGACAACCAGTATCACAGCAATCCTTCTATTGGTAAATTAAAGAAAATATTTAGCAAATTTTAATAAAGATTGTAAAAAAGAGGTACTTATGAAAACAAAAATAGAAAAAATTAATTCTACAGAAGAGCTAAAGTTAAGGAAAGATAAAATAAACAAAGAACTTGGTGAAAAAATAGTTATTTCCATATGTTCGGGTACGGGGTGCAAGGCATTGGGTTCAGACAAGTTAATTTGTGCACTTGAAAAAGAGTTAAAAAATACTAAACACAAGAAAGCAGGGAATGTAGTAATAAAGAAAACTGGGTGCCATGGTTATTGCGAAAGAGGTCCTATTATGGTTGTGTACCCTGGAGAAATTTGTTATCTAGGAGTTAAGGAAAAAGATATAGAAAGAATTGTCAACGCAGTACTTGAGGATAAAGTAGTAAAAGATCTTCTTTACCAAAATGAAGAAGGAGAATATGCATATAAAGAATCTGAAATACCCTTTTATAAATTCCAAAAAAGAATAGTATTGAATGACAATTCTAAAATCAACCCCGAGAGTATTGATGATTATATCGGTATTGGAGGTTATCAGGCACTGGCTAAAGCTATAAGTAAAATGAATCCGGAAAAGGTATTGGAAGAAGTAAAAAAGGCAAATCTAAGAGGCAGGGGCGGCGGAGGTTTCCCTGCAGGTACAAAATGGGAAACCACAAAGAATGCTCCGGGTAAACCTAAATATGTCATAGTTAATGCCGATGAAGGTGATCCGGGTGCTTATATGGATAGGAGCATATTAGAAGGAAATCCACATAGTGTGATCGAGGGTCTTATTATTGGTGCGTATGCTATAGGTGCAAGTGAAGGTTTTGTATATGTAAGGCAGGAATATCCTCAGGCAGTTAACATTATATCAAAAGCAATTGACCTGGCCAGAGCTTATGGTTTTCTAGGAAAAGATATTCTAGGTTCTGGATTCAATTTTGAAATCAAAGTACACCGAGGAGCCGGTGCATTTGTATCAGGTGAATCAAGTGCATTGATTTCTGCTATAGAAGGAAAAGTTGGAGAACCGAAAGTTAAATATATAAGGACCGCTATAAGTGGTTTATGGGATAAGCCAACAAATATTAATAATGTTGAAACCTGGGCAAATGTTCCGCATATAATAAAAAATGGCGCTGAATGGTTTACAGGAATCGGTACCAGAAACAGTAGCGGGACAAAAATATTTTCACTGGTTGGAAAAGTAAACAATACTGGTCTGGTAGAAGTACCTATGGGAATAACCCTACGGGAAATAATATTTAAAATTGGTGGAGGAATAAAGAATGGAAAGAAGTTTAAAGCAGTGCAGACAGGGGGCCCCTCGGGAGGTGTGCTCCCGGAGAAACTTCTAGATTTGCCGGTAGACTTTGATGAGCTAGATAAGGCAGGTTCCATGATGGGCTCAGGGGGAATGATAGTCATGGATGAATCTGATTGCATGGTAAATATAGCTCATTATTTCCTTAAGTTTCTATCCGATGAATCCTGTGGTAAATGTACACCCTGCCGTGAGGGTTTAAGGCAGATGCTTTATATTTATGAAAGAATAATGGAAGGGAAAGGCACTGAGGAAGATTTCAAGCTTCTGGGAGATCTTTCCATTTTAATGAAAGAAGGCTCCCTTTGTGCCCTGGGCTCAACAGCTCCCAATATAGTCCTTACAACCCTGAAATATTTCAGGGAAGAATATGAGGCACATATATATCATAATATATGTCCTGCCAGAGTATGCAAACCCCTTATAAGGTATATTATAGATGAAGAAAAATGTTCAAGCTGTTCAAGCTGCTTGAAAGTCTGTCCGGTAAATGCTATTGAGGGAGATTCTAAAAAGCCACATAAAATAAATCAGGATCTGTGTATAAAATGCGGGGCCTGCATAGAAGTCTGTCCTTCAAAATACAGTGCCATAAGCAAGGTGACGGGAACTACTGAAGGAATGATAGCTGCAGATGCAAAAAATGAATTATCAGAAAATATTAATCTGTCAGCATTATGATTAAAATAAATAAATCAATATATTTGTATACTAGGAGATTAGAATGAATGAGTTAAAAACGGTTAAAATAAAAAGTAAGATTAAAATGGTAATAGATGGAATCAATGTGAGAGTTGACGAAGGAACCACTATCCTTCAGGCCGCCAATAAATTAGGTATTCACATCCCGACATTATGTTATCACGAACAGATAAAACCTCATGGGGCTTGCAGGCTATGCATAGTAGAGATTGAGAAAAACCAGAAGTCAAAAATTGTTGCATCCTGTGCCTACCCTTCCGAGGAGGGACTCATAGTTCACACAGGCAGTTCAAAAGTAGAGCAGATTAAAAAAAATCTTGTTGAATTATACATGGCATTGTTCCCATTTAATCCTGAAATAAAGAATCTGGCAAAAAAATATGGGTTAACCAAGACAAGGTATAAAAAAGAATATAACTACTGTATATTATGTGGACTATGTGTGAGATATTGCGAAGAAGTAAAGAAAAGAAATTCTATAGGTTTTATTGGAAGGGGAATAAATAAAAAAGTTGCCTTTATACCTGAATCAGCTTATTTTAATAATTGCCAGGACTGTATGGAATGCATGGATATCTGTCCTACAGGAGTTTTCCCCTCAAACTATGGTATGGATAGAATTCCTCAAATAGATGATGTCTAGTAGGATATTAATCTATTTTTTGATTTCTACCTCTTTTTACAATGCTATAATAATTTGGATACAATGAATTGGTTTTTCCAATTTCGAAGTAATAATTACTATAACAGAACAAATAGATAGTTTAGGAACTAAAACGAGAATCCTTAGGTTTTTCAAATCCGGGATGAGAGCGTTGAAATGAAGGACTACCTGCATAGTAAATAATAAAGATATGTATTTATAAGTAATAATATTTTTAATTAAATCTAGGAGCCTGTCCTAGAACTAAATGTTAATCAATTGCACCTATTGAAAAGAAACCTAAATGGAGTAAA
>CAZKVA010000166.1:0-3932 GCA_964556035.1 uncultured Actinomycetota bacterium | reverse complement strand
GTTATGACAGATAAGGTGTCCCTGGAGGTAGAATCCTATAATTCAGGTATTTTAAGGAAGATACTTAAAGTTGAAGGTGATGAGGTACCTGTAACCGAGGCAGTAGCCTATATAGGTGGTGCCGATGAAATAGTTCCTGATACACCTTCGCAGACCGCTGCAGGGGACGTCAAAGCTGATGTATTAGTTACAGCGGCAGCTTCCGGGGAGGAAAAATCATCTGCTGTTGCAGGACCCTCCGCAGATACCGTAGAGACAGTCGGTGTAGCAAAACAGCCTGAAACTGCCAATGGCAGAATAAAGATCTCACCACTTGCCCGCAAGATCGCAGGTGAAAAAAATATTGATATCAGCACAGTAAAAGGATCTGGCCCCAGGGGAAGAATAGTAAAGGAAGACATTGAGAAGATCCTCGCAGATGTGAAAAAAATAGATACTTCCCAGCAGCGTATTAAAATATCGCCACTGGCCAGGAAAACTGCAAAAGATATTGGTATTGACTGGAAAACGGAGATGATCCCAGGAAGTGGTCCCGGAGGAAGGATAATCAAGGAAGATATATTAGCCTATAATAAGACAAGGGTAAAATCCGTACCTTCAGGTGCCGTAGTTTCCGGCAGCATGAGGATAGGATCGACAGTAAAACTGAAGGGTATAAGAAAAGTAATAGCACAGCGCATGAGCCTGTCAAAATCAACCATACCTCATATAGTGCTAAATGCGAAAGCAGATGCCACCAATCTTATACAGTTCAGGGAACAATTAAAAGAGGGTGTCCTTAAAAAGCATGAGGTCAAAATAACTTATACGGACCTTATATTAAAAGCTACGGCCCTTGCTCTAAGAGATAATATCGAAGTCAATTCATCCCTTCAGGGAGATGATTATATTATTTATGAAGATGTCAATGTGGGTATGGCCATATCTGTTGAAGAAGGCTTGATTGTCCCGACTATATTTTCATGCGATAATCTGGAGATAATAGATATTGCCAGGAAAAGGATAGACCTGATAGGAAAAGCCAGGAGCTCAAAGCTTGCGCTCGAAGAAATACAGGGAGGAACTTTTACTGTCACTAATCTGGGCATGTTCGGTATCAGGAGTTTCTCAGCCATTATCAATCCCCCGCAGGCAGCTATTCTTGCAGTCGGTGAGATATATGAGGAACCTGCAATAATAAATGGTGGTAAGATAGGTACAAGATCATTCATGGATCTTTCTGTGTCATGTGATCACCGTATTATCGATGGTGCTGTGGGTGCCAGATTTCTTCAAAACATAGTGGAACTTATTGAGAATCCTGCTATGTTAGTTATATAATGAGAAAAGGATCTTCTAGACAGTTAAACAGAAGTCACAGGACCTGCTTCGTGGGATGTCATATAATATGATTTATCGGACAGGCTCCTTGAAGGAATAAACAGGATATGAAGGATGAAGAAGCAAAAATAGTGCTTTTTTGCATAAACTGCAATAAGGAATCACCTCATACGGTAAACTATATTGGCAGCTATCTTAAAAGTGTAAGCTGTGATAATTGCTCGAGGACTATTGAGATAGACCGGAGACACCTCCGTACTGTTTTTGCAGAAGACTTTATTAACCGGATCCTTACAAAACCTCACCGCATGACAGAAGATATGAAAAAGGCTGTTGCAACTCTTATGCCTTTCTTTCCTAAAAGACTTATACGTGAACCGATAAAGGTCTTAAAAGAGATCTATGAAGTCTTGAAAAAGGATAATGGGAAAAGGTCTGGAAAGAAATAGAATTACAGGCTGATCTTGTCCTGTATTTTATCAAAAGGCATATTAAAGATATTTTCAAAAGAATTTTGTATAAGTTCTTTGACATTATTTATAGGTATATCTTTACCGAGGATTTCAGATATTGAGGTCTGGGGAAGGTCCTTTAATCCGCAGGCTACAATATTTTCAAAATATGAAAGGTCTATGCTGATATTAAGCGACAGGCCATGGATCGTAATCCATTTCCTTACTTTTAATCCTATTGAAGCTATTTTTTTTGTACCGGTGAATACACCGCGGTGCTTTTTGATCCTACTGCCCGAAATATTATAAATATTTAAAGTTTCTATTATTACTTCTTCAAGATTATGCACAAACAGGGTAAGGTCTTTCTTGAAATATTTAAGGTTAAAAACCGGATAGCATATAAGCTGCCCGGGTGCATGTAGAGTTATATCGCCTCCCCTGTTTGATTGGATGACAGCTATTCCATTTTTAGAAAGAACGGCTTCCTGTGCAAGCAGGTTTTTAGTGCTCCGGTTGCTTCCGATAGTTATAACAGGCGGATGTTCAAGAAGTAAAAGAACTCCGGGAAGGTCGTTTTTTCTGATAGATCCAAAAAGCTCAAGTTGAAGCTGAAATGATTCATCATAGGGAACCAGGCCAAGATCGAAAACACTAATGCCCCTGGTATCCTTTTCTTCTATCATCTGCAGTATTCCTGAAGTATCCAAAACTTCTTTTTTTATTTTCCCGGTTTTATTTATCATAGACGATATTCTACCATTAATTGATAATACCCTGTATCGATTCTTGTTTGATGATCCATAAAAGACAAGCCAAGATCCAATTTTCGGACAGGCTCCCAGGTCAAGGATAATGCTATAAATATTATTACTTCCATATTCATGGTCATAAAATAAATTGCAAATGATTTTAAACTATTTATAAAGAAAGTTTGTTAATAAGCAATTTGATAAAATTTAATATTATATCAGCTAGAGGAGATAAAAATGACAGATAAGAAATTCGACCTTGCTGTCCTTGGAGGCGGCCCCGGCGGCTATGTCGGAGCAATAAGAGCTGCAAAACTGGGACTTAAAGTGGCGGTCATTGAAAAAGACAATCTTGGAGGAGTATGCCTTAACTGTGGATGTATTCCGACTAAAGCCCTATACCATGTAGCCCAGACACTGGATGAGATTAAAAAGGCATCGATTTTTGGCATTGAAGTAAATAAGCCAAAACTTGATTTCCTAAAAGCTATGAAAAGAAAAGATGATATCATCGAAATGCAGAGAAGGGGACTTGCATTTCATTTTAAGAAAAACGGAATAGAACTAATAAAAGGTGAAGGCAGACTAAGTTCAGGCAGTACTCTTACTGTAAAGACTTCCGATGGAAAAGATACTATGGTAAATGCAGACAATATCATAATATCTACCGGGTCATCTGCTGCCGATGTACCTCCATTTGACCTGTCACAGGAAGGCATTATGGAAAATACCAGTATCCTGTCTCTTAAGAAGCTACCAAAATCACTTCTAATAGTAGGCGGAGGTGTAATAGGTAGTGAGTTTGCCAATATATTTGCATCATTTGGCACAAAAGTCACAATAGTCGAGCTTCTTCCGAGAATACTTACCACAGAAGACAAAGAGGTCTCAAAAGTTATCCATAAATCACTCCGCAGCAAAGATGTAGATATCTTTACCTCTACAAAGGTAGAAGAGTCCAAAAAGATAGGCACAGGATTTAAATTAAAACTATCCGGTGGAGAAAAACTTGAGGCAGAAAAAATACTTGTATCAGTAGGAAGGGGACCCAATTCAACTGGTATAGGACTTGAAGAAGCAGGAGTTGCAACTGATGAGAAGGGCTACATCAAAATAGACAATAAATTAAGGACAAACATAGCTAATATTTATGCTGTTGGGGACGTAACAGGAGGACTTCAGCTTGCCCATGTAGCTTCAGAAGAAGGAAAGTTAGCAGCTGAGATAATATCAGGAAAAGATAAGACTATGGATTATTCTGTAGTTCCCTGGGCAGTCTTTACATCTCCTGAGATCGGTACTGTAGGCTTAAATACTGAACAGGCAAAGGAAAAGGGATATCAAGTCTGTGTTGGAAACTTCCCGTTTTCAAATAGCGGCAAAGCTTTTATAACAGGAGAGACAGAAG
>CAZKVA010000165.1:0-3935 GCA_964556035.1 uncultured Actinomycetota bacterium | reverse complement strand
GCCGCGTATTAAGTCAGCTTTGGCATCAGTTACCAGTTCATCTTTTTTAAATGTCTTTTCAATTGAGATATAGTCCTCGATTACATATGGCATGGCACAATAAATCATACTATAATCTTCAGGTCTGATTACTGCCATATTCATTTTACTCCCGAGTTTTTTGGCAAGAGTAATACCTGCAGGTCCTCCTCCAATTACAATTAGTTCATAACTTTCCATCTTCTCCACAAATACATCCTTTCCTATTTAAAATAATAGAGATTAAAAAAAGATTAACAATTAAGAAACTACTTCTACTTCTGATTCTAAAATAACTTTAAATTTTAAAGAATTCGAGATCAGACAACTCTTCTTGGAAATATTTAGCAGCTTTTCTGCTTTTTCAATATCTTCCTTTGATTTTAATGTTACTTTTGGCATAATTTTTATTTCAGTAAATAGATATTGCATATCAACTAATTCAATAGTCCCCTCAGCAGAGCTTTCATAGCTTTCAAACTTAAATCCTTGTTTTTTGGCATAATATAAAAATGTTGTCATAAGACAGGCATTAACTGATGCAACCAATAAATCTTCAGGCGTCCATAGCCCTGCAATACCGCCAAATTCAACTGGGGCTGATAATTTAATAGAGTTTCTGTTTTTAGACTCAATTATGCCCTCTCCACTATCATTTAACTTTATATTTGTTTTATACTTAAATTTTTTACTTTTAACTCTTATTCTGGAATCATTCATTTCTTGCTCCTAAAAGTTTTTTAATCATCTTTCTTTTGCTATCAAGCTCATCTTCCAGTTCTTCCAGTTCCTGAAGCATTAATGGTTTAATAGAATGGGCAGGAAGACTTAATTCTTTTTCTTTTATCTTTTTTCCCAACTTTTCAATTTCAGATTTCAGTTTTTCAGTCTTTTTTAAAGAATTCATTTTGGTGATTTAGTTTTTATACTCAGAAATACTTTTTTATTCACCTTATAGCAGGTGTTTCTTTTATATATAGAATCTACTTCTACATATTTAGCAAAATATCAAAAGCGGGAACTAATACAATGGTGTGATCCTTAAATAGTTTATTATTTATATCTCTCATTTATGGACCTCTTTATGTAAACAAACTAAAGCAACTTCAGTTCATCTAATGTTTTTTCAGCAATCAGCCCTTCATTTTTAAAATGTTTTTTCATCCTGCTAAGACACTTCTTTTTTTCCTCTGGGCCACTAAGAAATTTTTCACAATTATCCATAAACTTTTTTGTTTCTGATACATTTGCTTTTATTCTGCCCTGTGCTTTTTCACTATCGTGTCTTACCGCATCTTCCTGGCATACGCTATGGCATGTTCCACAATGAATACACTTTGTCATATCTATTTCTGCTTTTTCATTTTCTATAGATATGGTATCCACGGGACATTCGTCAACACAAATTCCACAACCCACACATTTATCCTTATCTATCCATGGCATTTTTACTTCTTCTTCCTTCTTCTTCTATTTTTTTTACAATCTTTAATATATCCCTCATTAAATCCATATTATTTAAAAAATAGCACTTTTTATTTCCATCTTTTTTATAATCAACAATGTTCAGCAATCTCAGCATACTTAAATGCTGGGATGTATTTGATTGTTTTAATCCCAATTTCTCTTCAATATCATTTACACATATTTCTTTATCTAATAACTCATTTATTACCATAAGCCTTGTTGGGTGGGATAGAGCTTTAAAAAATTGTGCAGCTATTTTGTATTCCATAATTATCCATTAGCCCATATTAAATATTTATAATATATATCTATGATAAAATACCTACTATCTTAATTACCTTATCATAAATTAATAATATTCGAATATTATGATTGACTTAAATATTACCACTCCAATTATTTTCAGTAAAGGATTATTTTCCCTTTTTTGTTGTTATCCCCGGAATTTTTCTTTTTTTAATATTCTTTTTTTATAAGAATCATTAACTGGAATTGCATGTCTCCTTGCTTATGTTTGCAATACTTCTTCTCTCCGGTGGCAGGGCTTTCTTTAAGATACCCACCTTAACTGATCTTGAATATGGCACTGTCTTCCTCCTATTTTCTCTTCACTGGAGGCGACATCTATATTGGCACATAGGGAGGGTTGGCTTTTATAATAACGTATGTTTTTTATTTGCAGACCAACCTCTTCCATGACTTCTCGCTTTATGGCAACTTCTAGTGTTTCCCCTATTTCAACAAAGACAGCAACTAAAGCATATCTCTTTTAGCCTTTAGAATATTTGGTTAACAATATGCGATCACCGTCTATAATTTCCCTTCCCCTTTTTGACATACCTTGCATATCTTGTGTATAAATATTATTATTTATAATACTTATAATCATTATTGTTTTTATATATGGATAATAAAGAATTACTTATTTGTAGGGCCTGTGGTTTTAAAATATCAAAAGATAAATTAAAGTCAGAGTGCCCTGCGTGTGGTGTCTCAAAAAAGTATTTTGATACCTATAAGGACAATATTTCAGCAAGAAGAAGGAAGTTTCTTGATTTGCACATACACCCAATAATTGTTCATTTTTCTGTTGCAGCTTCAGTTTTGTTGTTCTTGATTATTACTACTGGCTCTTTTTTATCGGGACAAACTGACAGTATTTTACTTAATGCAGCAGTGGTCCTTTCTGTTTGTCTTCCCTTCTTTGTAATAAGTGGAGCTGTATCTGGTATTATAGATGGAATATTAAGGTTTAAAAAAATCAACCGCAAAATATTAATCAGAAAAATTTATCTAAGTATAGGCTTTTTTACAGTATCTTCAGCAACAATTATTTTATTAGTTATTTTTGGATTCATCTATGTTTATATAAACATTGTACTAATAATTATAAGTCTTGCCTCGGTGATCTTCTCCACTTTACTTGGAAAGTTAGGTGGCAATCTTTCAGAAGCGATACTTCCCGGTAAATAGAATGGTAGATGATATCCATTATCTAAAATACTGATCCAGTTTTTGGGGGAAAGGTCAATCCTTTGTTTCCGATATTGTATTTCTTCTAATTATCCTGATAAATGAAAGTGATCGAATTTTAGGATTTTTGGAAAACCGTCTGTCGGAATGGTTCCCCTGGGACCTAAAAAATAAGCTGCAAGACCTATTGTGTGGATCTTGCAGCTTATTAATATAAGTATTTCCTATCTCTTACTCTTCTTCAGTTTCAATATTTGTATCTTCAGTTTCAATATCTTTAATTATAGTAGATACATCCATACCTTCAGCCATATTGCTCAGGTCTAGAAATGGTATTACACCACTATCTGGCAATATTCCCCAGGAAATATTCGGGGACAGTTTCTGGATGAACTCAAGCTGTATGATCTCAGGATATTGCTTTAAGGCCTCACCCCTGATCTCTATTTCTCTAGCTTCTGCTTCTGCCTGGATAATAACCTGTTCTTTTTTGATCTTTTCCTGTTCAAGTACATTTTTTTCTACAACTATTCTTTCTTCAGCTATCTGTTTTTCCTCAAGAACATTGAAATACTGTTCCGTAAAATCGATCTTTCGGAGCAGGAACTCATCCATTATTATTCCATTTTTATCAAAAATCGGTCTTAGAGTATCCCCTATCTCCGCCATTACATCAAATACTCCCGCTGAATAGAGCTGGGCGGCAGAATATTTTTTTGGTATATTCCTGGAAAGAGATCTTGCTTCAGTCTTAACTACTTTCTCCACAAGCTGGTCCATGGTACCTATATTATTATAGATCCATTCAGCCTTTTTACCATCGATCGCAAACCTTATAGTGTATTTGATCTGTATCTGCTGTCCGTCTAAAGAAGTTGTGTCCACAGAAAAATCACGATAATTTGCCATGCTTGTCTCCGGAGTATCGCTGGTCTCATAGGTCACCTGCCTTGTGGAGTAGTTTACAGTATTTTGAA
>CAZKVA010000164.1:0-3954 GCA_964556035.1 uncultured Actinomycetota bacterium | reverse complement strand
CATAAATATTATTATTCAGATACTGATTCGTACTACTATTTTTGATGCCGCCTCATGGATCTTTACGGTGGCTAATATCGGATTGGCCATGGTGATTGTAATTCTTGTGATCATTTTACAGTTCCGTCTTACTAAAGAGAAAGTTGCATTGTCATATTAGGAGAATCATTTGAAAAAAACAGGTATTATTTTAAAAAGGGATTTCAGGGAACTCAGGCAAACAAATACTTTCCTTATCATCTGTATTGTGTTTTCTGTAGTGACTATTGCCATTGCTGTAGTTGCCAGTGTCATCCTGCAAAAACAAGAATGGATAGGCCAAAAGGAAGCCCGGCCCATGCTGGAACTAATAGTGGGCCTGATTGCTTACTTTTTACCGCTTGCAGTCCTTATGGTTTTTATATGGGCTTTTTCCAGCCTGCCTGTGGTAAAAGAGAAGGTAAATGGTAATATTGCTTCACTTATTGCCACTACGCTGACTCCAAAAGAAATATGGTGGGGCAAAAGCCTGGCAATCTTTATTCCCGGTTATATAATCTCAATTATCTCAACAATGATCGTCTTACTTGCAGTAAATCTATCAGTGATCGTCCCAGCTAACGGGATTTTTTTATTGCCGTTGCCATTAATTTTAACCAGTCTGATATTTAATCCTCTTCTTTTATTTGGACTGCTTCTATTTATTATACTTTTTTCTCTTGCATATAATCCAGACATTGCCATAACACCTTCGTTCCTGGTAGGATTTGGCCTTATGATGGGAATCCCCTTAGGGATGGCCTTAGGCGTTATTGATCTGGCCTCCTGGTCCTTTTCCATATGGTATCTGGCCGGAGTTATAATTGTCTGGATAATTGTATTATCACTCGCCCGTCTTCTCACAAAGGAAAAAATTATTCTATCGGCTAAAGGGGGCCAATAGGTCATCAGTGGGTGCTTGATTGAAATCTTTTAATTTATATATAATAGATTTATAATAAAATACAATACTGATGATATAAGGGAAAAGGAGAGTAAAATGGATGATGAGAATAAAGCTGCTGAACCTTGTGGGGATGTGAAAAAAAGAAAGAAAGACTATGCCAATTCCGGAATGGTAGGTTTTGGTTATTTTGTGGCTTTCATTGCTGCAGCAGTCTATTTCATTCAACAGGCAGAAACTTTCTGGATGGGTGTTCTCGGTTTTTTAAAGGCCATTGTCTGGCCAGGATATCTGGTCTACTATCTGTTGGAATTTCTTAACCTGTAGAAAATACCCAGAAAATATTTCGCCCTTATCATTAAATAGATAATATTTTTTGAAATATTCTCTTAATTTGAAAAGTTCTTGTTAATGGAACTTTGAACTAACTACATGCTTATTTACGGTTTTCTTCTCCAAACCTGACAGTAGCTATTATTGCATTAACAAGCCACTAAGTACCTGCTCCTCCAGCTGTAAGTAATTTCAATATTCACAAAGCCTATTTGTCCCCTGTAAAAGCGATCAATTCCTAGCTCTCAAGGGCCCAGCTAATAAGCATTATAGCTAATTTATCTCTCCATTTTTTACTCATCCATTGGAGACTCATTGTATCTCCTGGGAAAAGTTGTAATAACTGTGGAACATAATATAAAAACTTGATGAAGCGCTGAATAATAGGACCACTAAAATCATCTTATAATATTTCTAATACTGGATATGTGAATATAAAGTTATTGGTTCGAATCCTCTCTCCCCAGCCCGCATGAGCTGATTCAGAATAAGAATATACTGGTGGGAATTAAGTTTAATAGCATATTTAGGAGTTTCCCCCTCCTATTCGGATACATAACTTAATATCTAGTTAGGAGAAGTTGACAAATTATATTATTACTATTATTATTAATATAATAGTAATAGTATTAATAAGAAGGTGAAGTAAAATGAAAAAGGGATTATTAATGGTTTTGCTAGTAGTGATAACCATAATAGCGGTTTCATCATTTTCTATTATTTCATGCAAAGCCCAACAAGTGGATGAAGAAGAGATGATGGACGAAGAAGAGATGATGTCAGAGTATATGGATGTGACACCCGAAGAAGCTAAGAAACTAATAGATGAGAATCCTGATCTAATAATAATCGATGTCTCTCCGAAATATGATGATGGTCATCTTCCAGGAGCTATAAATTATTATATAGGAGATGGTTCACTCGATGATGCAATACCTACACTTGATTCTGGGGCTGAATATCTGGTTTACTGTCATGTTGACGCAGCATCAATTCCAGGTGCCCAAGCACTTATAGATGCTGGATTCAAGAATGTATATCGTTTGGAAGGTAATTATGCAGCATGGGTTGATGCAGGTTTTGAAGTTGAAAAATAGCTTGGATACAATGTATATAATAAATAAAAGAACCCTATCTTGAATTATATAAACTGAATTTCTGCCAGTGTTTTTCTTTATCTGATCTGGCAGAAATTCAAAAATCTTAAAATACAGCCACAAAGTTATAATAATTCATATACTCATTAATTGATTCCACCAATATTAATTAGAGGTAAATATGAAAAGCAAAATAAGTTTATATATCATTATTGCTATTCTAATTTTTGTCCTGATAGCTACTATTATTCCTGGTTGCGCATCTAAAAGCTTGTGTGAATGCTACTATTACTAATGGAAGATAGACATAGACACTTTAAAAATAACTACTAATTTTTCCGGGGTTAGGGGAATAGATGCTGATGGAAATGAAATTCCATTAAATGGGACCATAACTGGAATAATTACTGATGATTTAAGTACATTAGGTTTTAAATTTATATAAAGATTAATATAATTTAAATATATACTATTAAAATAAAGAGCAAGGAGACTAATAGAAATGAAAAAAATTATCATAAATATAATAATTATATTACCTTTATTTATGTTGATAATGGGATGTGCAATATCTGGCATTAATACAAAAAGTAATGGAGCAACAGAAAAAGAATTACTGGAATTTATTGAGAACCAAGAAGAAGATCCGTTAAATAATAATGTAGATAAGGATGATTCTACTACTAAAGAAGATAGCAAAAGTGAATCTTTAAAAATTATTCCAGATTATAAAAATAGCCGATATACAGAAATATATCTAGCAGGGGGATGTTTTTGGGGAATTCAAGCCTATATTGATCGAATAGACGGAGTTGAGTACACCAATGTGGGATACGCAAATGGAAAGAGTGAAGAAACAGATTATGATTCTATTAAAAAAACAGGACATGCAGAAACTGTATATGTGGTTTACGATCCTGAAAAAATAACCCTGGATGAGCTTTTGGGATATTATTATGGAATTATAGACCCGACAAGCTTAAATAAACAGGGAAATGATCAAGGTACTCAATACCGTTCAGGTATATACTATGTGAATGAGGAGGATAAAAAAATCATTGAGTTGGTAACTGCAAATGAACAAGCCAAATTTAGTGAAAAGATTGTAACAGAGATTCTACCTTTGGAAAATTATGTCTTAGCGGAAGATAATCATCAGAACCATTTAGAAAAAAATCCAAGTGGCTATTGTCATATAGATTTAAGAAAAATACCAAGAGAAAAACCAAAGGTTAACCCGGCGGATTATCCTAAGCCACCTATAGAAGAATTAAAGGAAAAATTGACTGATTTGCAGTTTAGTATTACTCAAGAAAGCTCCACAGAATACGCTTTTCAAAATGAATATTGGGACAATAAAGAAGCTGGCCTTTATGTTGATATAGTAACAGGAGAACCCCTATTTTTATCATTGGATAAATATGATTCTGGTACAGGCTGGCCATCTTTTACAAGGCCTATTCAATGGAATGTTGTAAACTATCATACAGATGAATCAGGGAGCATGGAAAGAATAGAAGTAAGAAGCAGAAGTGGGAATAGCCATTTAGCCCAACTTTCCGTATTTTCTCATAAAATCACCTGATTTTACCCCTTTTTTGA
>CAZKVA010000163.1:0-3964 GCA_964556035.1 uncultured Actinomycetota bacterium | reverse complement strand
ATCTGGGACATTATAGTAATGTCACAAGAGGCAGGCTTAAAAAAGAAGATGGCCAGCCGGAATACCATATCATAGAAGATGAGAGTCCAGGGGGCTTAAACAGGTCCTGGGCTCGGCTTATACAGAAGATATATGAAGTGGACCCACTGACATGTCCCCGATGCGGGAAAAAGATGAGAATAATCGCCTTCATTGAGGATTATAAGGTCGTTAAGAAGATACTCGATTATGTGGGAATATATGAGTTTAGTAAAAAGAGGGCTCCGCCAAATATAAATACTTCTCCTGATGAGTTTGATGAATATATCCTTAGATGATTATATAGACTGCGACCATGTGTGTTAGGTTAATTATAGAACCGCAGGATACTGGCCTGTCATAAAATATGCTCTGAACTGTCTTTTTCTTATTTATTTTTCTATTTCGTCTGTTTTTTACATCAGCATCATTGTCCTCAGACATTAGTTTAATTCGATAACTCCTGATTATGCCTACTTTGGGGGGTTATAGAATTGTGATCAACAAGCAAGTTCTTATAAATCATTTCAAACTTCACAAATCCATTAAAAAAAAATTACTCAAAACTACCTAAAATTATGCTTGAAAAACTGGCGGTTTCATATATAATAAAATAGGAATATGTTCATATATTGCACAATTGTGCAGTACTTATTCACAAGGGATTTTATTATATGAGTGAATTAGAGAGAAAGAGATTTCTGGCAAAGATAGCGAGCCTCTATTATCTTGAGGGACTCACACAGCAGAGTATTGCAAATAAACTTAATATCTCAAGAACAAAAGTCTCAAGATATCTTACCCGCGCAAGAAGTGAGGGAATTGCAGAGGTAAAAATAAATTATCCTGCTAAAGATTTTTCGAGCCTTGAATACCAGATAGAAAAAAAGTACAAGATAAGTGAATGTATAATAGTAGACACACTTGAAAGCAGCGAAGCTACAATTGAGACGATGAGTGAAAGTCTAAATAATATCCTATCCCGTATCCTGAAGGATGGAAGCCATATCGGAATAGGCTGGGGCGGGTCCCTGCGCGAGATCTCAAAGTATATAAATGTCATGGAAAAAAGTGATATAAAAGTGGTCCCGATGATAGGCGGGCTTGGAAAGACCGGGACAGGGGTACATACGAATTCAGTTGCAAAGAATATAGCTGACCGTATGAATGGTATAAGCTATATGATCCATTCACCCGCTGTGCTTGATAATAAGGAAACGAAAGAGATCGTTGAGAAGGATAGTAATGTGCGCGAGATAATGGAAATGTCTTCAAAGATAAATACGGCAATAATAGGGATAAGCGACCTTGGTATGGATTCTACCCTTATAAAGACCGGAAGTTTTACGGTAGAAGATTTCAAATATCTTGAAAGCCTGGGTGTTGTAGGAGATGTAAACTTGATATTTATTGATGAGAACGGCAATCATGTGCCCAATAAGATAGATGAACGGATCGTCCGCCTTCCGCTTAGCGGGCTTAAAAAAATAAACAATCTGATCGGAGTAGCTTTTGGAAAGAGAAAATTAAAGGTCCTTCTTGGCGCACTAAGGGGCCAGATAATAAATGTATTATTTACTGATGAGGAAACAGCAATAGAGATACTGGAGGCAGGAGGATAATGGAAAAGGTAAAAACTAAAAAAGATAGTGGAAAATATCTTGAAATAGATAGCCACAAGATAGAAGACAGGTTCAAGGAACTGGATGATGACAAAAAGATAGAGATACTTAAGAAAATGTACCAGATCAGGCATTTTGAGCTCCAGACAGAACAGTTCATAATAAGGGGGATGATCCACGGCACATGCCATCTATATATTGGGGAAGAAGCAATTGCTGTAGGGGCAGTATATGCTACAGGAAACAGTGATTACATCACATCGACCCACAGGGGGCATGGGCATTGTATTGCAAAGGGAGCCGACCTTAACCTCATGATGGCAGAACTTCAAGGAAAGAAAACAGGCTATTGTAAGGGTAAGGGAGGGTCGATGCATATTGCTGACCTTGAGACTGGAAACCTTGGGGCAAATGGTATTGTCGGAGGGAGCATAGGGATCGCCACAGGTGCCGGGCTTACCTGCAAGATGAAGAAAAACGGCAAAATGGTGATCTGCTTTTTTGGAGACGGGGCCACAAACCGCGGCATATTCCATGGTTCGGTAAATATGGCCTCCATATGGGACCTTCCTGTCATATATCTATGTGAGAACAATATATATGGTATGTCCACTTCCATAAAAGAAGCTTTTAATATACCAAAAATATCAGACAGGAAATTTTCTTATGGCATAGACGGACTTACGATCGACGGAAACAATGTGATCGAAGTATTTAATGTAATATCTCATTATAGGGATATATGCCTTGAAGGTAGGGGACCGGTGCTGGTGGAGGCACTTACATACAGGTGGAGGGGACATTCAAAAAGTGATGCCCAGGTCTACAGGACAAAAGAAGAAGTAAAGAGCTGGATGGACAGGGACCCGATAATAAGGTATGGAAAAGAACTGGTAAAACAAGGTGTCATGACTAAAAAGCAAATAGATGACCTTGAAAAACTAGTAATTGAAGAAATCAAGAAAGCTTCGGAATTTGCAAAGGACAGCCCCTTTCCCGATATCGCTACTGTTGAAGAAGATGTATATGCCTAATCAAAACTTAAGGATTTAAAATATGAATAATAAAAGAGAGATAACATACCTGGAAGCAATAAGGGAAGCAATGCAGCAGATGATGAGAGAAGATGACAGCATCTTCCTGCTCGGTGAAGATATCGCAGAATATGGTGGTGCTTTTGGGGTGACCGTTGGAATGGTTGAGGAATTTGGAAAAGAAAGGATAAGAAATACTCCCATATCCGAGGCTTCGGTAATTGGTGTTGCTACAGGAAGTGCGATGACAGGTATGAGACCTATCGCGGAGATCATGTTTTCAGATTTTATGACTATCGCGATGGACCAGATAGCAAACCAGGCAGCAAAGGCGCGGTATATGTTTGGCGGAAAGGCAAAAGTACCTATGGTACTGAGGACTGCCGGAGGCGGAGGAACCGGAGCTGCTGGCCAACACTCCCAGAGTCTTGAAGCTCTTGTGGCACATATTCCCGGACTCAAGGTAGTCATGCCATCATGTCCATATGATGCCAAGGGGCTACTTGTATCTGCTGTAAGGGATGATAATCCTGTTATATTTATCGAGCATAAATTACTATATAAGAATAAAAAATATATTCAGCATGTTCCGGAAGGATTGTACCAGATACCATTGGGAAAGGGCGATAAAAAAAGAGATGGGAAAAACCTTACGATCGTAGCCACTTCCCTTATGGTACAAAAAAGCCTTGAAGCGGCAGATGCCATAAAAGAAGAAAACGGTATCGAATGTGAAATAATCGATCTAAGGACATTGAGGCCATTGGATATAGATATAATAATCAAATCACTTGAAAAAACAGGCAGGTTGATGTGTATTGAAGAAGCTCCTTTATTCGGAGGCTTTATGGGGGAAGTAGCTGCACAGATAGCGGAAGAAGCATTTGATCTATTGGACGCACCAATACTTAGAGTCGCCGGGAGAAATTGTCCGGTACCGTATAGCCCTATCCTGGAAAATGAGATGATCCCCAGTACCGAAAGGATAATGGAAGGAATCAACGGTATATTTGAGAAAGTATAGATGATGGCCAATGCAATTTTTGTTTATTGATAAGTAAAGTATTAGAAACTATAATAAGTCTTTTAATAGATTTTAATTAATGATTTAGGGAGATATTTACATGCATGAAGTTATAATGCCAAAACTCGGCCTGACTATGGAATCTGGAAAGATTGAAAAATGGCACAAAAAAGAAGGGGACAAAGTAGAAGAAGGTGATATTCTCTTTGATGTTATGACAGATAAGGTGTCCCTGGAGGTAGAATCCTATAATTCAGGTATTTTAA
>CAZKVA010000162.1:0-4010 GCA_964556035.1 uncultured Actinomycetota bacterium | reverse complement strand
TAATACTAAAAGTAATAATAGCTGATACAGATTTAGAGACTTTTAATGGATTAAAAGAGCTAAATGAAAAGTTTAACACTATATTTCTTAGCAGCGAATTTGCTGTAAATTTTATTTTAGAATATGAAAAAATAGATATTGCAGTAATAAGTAAAAAGATCTCAAACTTAAATGGGATCATTGAAAGAGCGAGAAAGAAAAATACAAGGATATTAATGATGGGTAGAGATCTGAGCTATCCAATTAAATTAAAAGAGTTGGAAGGGATACTTGAAGAAGAATATATTGAAAAGAAAAAAACTAATCAAAAGGGCAGTTTTAATTTTAAAAATATTTTAGGAAAACTCAATTTTAGGAATAATAAATTTATAAGTGGACAACCTGAAGATAAAGAAGAAAAGACAAACCAGAACGAAGTTAACTCCATAAAGAAAAATATTTGCATAGATAATGAGACTAAAGTATCCAACAAAATTCAATACACAGAGGTTAAAAATAAGTCAAGAAGGAAAACTATTTTATTAAATAGCAATGAAAATAATAATCCTACTAAGGCTCCAAACAAAATTGATCAAAGAAAAAGTTTTGAAGATAGAGCAGTAACATCTGATGATTTTTCAAATCCAAAAGATAACCAGAATAAATCTATTCAGCAGAGCATGAAGATAATCAAGCAAAAAGTAATCGTATTGACAAAAGCTAAAGGTGGTGTTGGGAGTACAACAATGTCATTGTTCCTTAGTTCAGCACTAAAGGATTTTTCAACTTTGCTTGTTGACCTGAATTACAGCGAGGGCGGGGGAGATATCAGTTATTATTTAGGTACTCCAAAATCTCCGAATATTTTAAATTTTTTAGATGGTTATAATAGGGAGTCATTAGAGAATTCAATTATTAAAATAAATAACAATCTTGACATACTTCAATCACCACCTACTTTTGATCAATCAAAAAAAATAGAGTTACAGGATTTATATTGTTTAACTGACATTGCAAAGAAAAAATATCACTTGATTATTTTTGATCTCCCAAATCAATTGAACGATCTCTGGTTTGGTGTTATAGATCTAGCAGATTTAGTGATTTTAATATCAGATTTTACTCTTGGCAGTATTGGTAGATTATTAAAGATAAATAATAGATATCTTTATAAGGGATTGGAAAAATTATTAGTATTCAATAGATATCAGAGACAAAACGAATTCAATCCTTTAGATTCTCATATCAATAACTTCTTCGAGCTCAATGATTACATATTCATTGAAGAAGATGAATTCCTTAGGAAAAAAGTAGATTATTCAAATCTTGATTTTAACAATATGACAAAATTTCATAATTTTTTGGATAAGGTTCTTGAATTATTAGCAAATTAAATTAAGGAAGAGGATGAAGAATTATTATAAGAGATATCTAGTTCTAGCAATTATAGGAGCGGCAATCATAGGATTGGCATTTTACTTACTATTAAATTCATATCTGGATAAGGAAGAAATAGTCGTAGCCTCAAAGGATTTGCCTGCTGGTACGATAATAAATGATGAAGACCTTGAATACAGGGAATATTACAAAAACTCTCTTCCTGAAGGATATATGACAGTTGGAGAAGAAATAGTAGGTAGCATAATCAATATTGATAGAAGAAAACATGATTATATTTCCAGTGATATGTTTGAAATACGTGAAGATGAAGATGACTTTAGCAGCCTGGAAAAGGGAGAAGCAGTTATTGCCATCGATCTACAATATACAGAACCAATATTGGCGATGCTAAAGAATGGAGATATTGTATCTATAATTTCAACAATAAGGGATAAAGAATTTATAAATGATGATAATGCATATGAAGTCCCTGATGGAATAGAAGAGAGTGGAACATTAAATGAGATTGAATTTCATAACTATGTAGATCCCTATGAAGATTATATAGAAAAAAATACTTTAAAATTATCTGAAAATATATTATCAATTGATGGTCAGATCGTTATAAGGGATCTTGAGATCTTATACATCAAAGAAAATTTAAGTGAAAACAGCGGTAATATATTGATCAATAGTAATAATAAAACAATTAGTATGTACTTCATCTGCAGCCTTGAAGAGGCTCCACTTATTGCAAGGATTACCGAAGATAATGAAAATAAAATAATCTATGAGAAGGTTTAAATAATAATCAATATTTTATACAAAAGTCTATTGTGATGAAAATGAATCTATTAAAAACCAATAAAACTAAACGAACCAATAATTTAAATGATGGTAATGACTTAATTGAAGAGTCTATAAAACCAGAAGATAAGCCAGTAAATAATAAGATTATTTCGGTAGTTTCCAATAAGGGAGGGGTTGGAAAGACTTCAATAGCATTTTGTGTGGCATTATATTTTTCAATTGAAATGAAAAAGAAGACACTTCTTCTAGAATTGGATTGTTCCCCGGGTGATTTTGGTTCATTGTTTGATATAGAGAAAGATATGTCCCTGGAGATGGCGATAAAATTTCCCAATGACTATAAAAAGTATATTAAAGTTATCAATAAAAATATCGATGTACTAAAGGGTATGCCCGATCCAATTATTGCGGAATCGGTAAGTAGAGATTCATGTCAGGAGTTTTTTACAAAAATTTCACATGACTATGATTATATCATTATTGATACACAGACTGTTTTAAACGGGATATTAATAGATGCTTTAAAGTTATCAAACCAGATAATGGTAATAAGTAACAATTCCATCGAAAGCATTGCGCGGATATCGAAATTTTTAGAAATACTAGTATTTAGATTTATGATTGAAAAATCAAAATTCAAAATAATCATTAATAAAAAGAAGATCTTTTCATTTTTAAAGGTTTGGGAAATATCAAAGATAATAAATTATCCAATAGATGCGTTCATACATTATGACAAAAGATTTAATAAGAGCCTTGTCTTCCTAGATAAAAGGAAACTGATGGCAACTAAAGTATTTAGAGAAACAAAAAAAATACTTAAAAATATGAGTCCTGGAGCTTGAAAAATGCTTAAAGATAGAATGATAAAAAATATTGATGTTGATGCCAGAATTAAAAGAGAATTAATAGATATGGTAAAGACAAGTATAAAGAAGGATGATCATCTTACCAGTAATGTATTTTTTAACCGTAAAGACTTTAAGGATAAGCTCTATATTCTTCTTAATAAAAAGCTTCAGATGAAGTATCCGGATATGTCCTACCAGGTTGATGATGATCTACTAAATCTTACTCTTGCAGAGATTTTTGGACTTGGGGTACTGGAGAAGTACCTTCAAGATGAAAGAGTGACCGATATTTTTATTCAAGATACTGAAATGATCGTTATCAGGGATGGGATCAAAGAATATCTTGGTGAAGTATTTAAATGTCTTGATGATGTTTATCTGATAATAGATAGAATCAAAAATCACACAGGTAAAACCATTGACCAGAGGACTCCTTTTTTGAACACGGAATTGTACGAGGGAAGCAGGTGCTCCATTGTGATACCACCAGCTTCTGACAGAGTATATATTTCAATAAGGGTATTTAACTGTATTGATTTTAAGCTTAAAGATCTATTAAAGCTTGGGATGTTTGACCAGAAAGAAATGGATCTATTAATAAAATTTATAGCCGATCAAAAAAATATATTGATCGTGGGAGCAATGGGCTCTGGCAAAACCACGCTTCTGAATACTATGGCAAATCTTATACCAGAAAATGAATTTATTAGCATCATCCAAGATGTTCCTGAAATAAGACTAGAGGGGCACCCATATGTCAGATTACTTGGAACAAGATCAAAATCAAGAGAAGTAGACAATGAGATCACTCAGGATAAATTGCTTTTTGAGACCCTCAGGATGAAGGCGGACACGGTCATTTTACAATAGCGTATATATTGAGAAGCGAAATCTCTTACTAAATAAATATATCATAACACCATTTTGAAATAAAGGCTGGGTATACACCCGGTCTTTTTTCTTTTTATCAAAGCGAAAAAGGAGACCGAT
>CAZKVA010000161.1:0-4015 GCA_964556035.1 uncultured Actinomycetota bacterium | reverse complement strand
AAAAATTTGAGGTGATAAATGAAAAATTCAGGCAATATTTCAAACTGCTCTTCCCCCATGGTGAAGGCGAGATGCAGCTCGACAAGAATGGAAATGGCACAGAAGACGAGGAGATCGGCGTAAACCTGGAAGTCGATATTGGAAACAATAAGCTTGTATCGCTATCACTTCTTTCGGGTGGAGAAAAATCATTAGTATCAATGGCATTCCTTTTCTCGATATTTTCTATAAATACATCTCCATTTTATGTTTTTGATGAGGCGGATGCTGCACTCGATGATGCAAATATTGAAAGGTTCTTGAACCTTGTAAAGAAATTTTCAGAACAGCAGCAAGTAATAATCATCACTCACCAGAAGAAGACAATGGAAATAGCAGATACTATTTACGGTATTACCATGCAGTCAGACGGGATATCAAAAGTTATATCCGAAAAGATAGATAAGGATAGTGTTGACAGTATCATAGGTGTTGAAGAAGAAGCGCCGAAAAAATAAATAAATCTATACAGTACTGGTGTTAGGGAAGGCTCCTAAATGAAAAAAATATTTAAAAACATCAGTAAGATATGGTACAAGTTCAAGAACTCAAGTGATGAATTCTGGGATGAGCTTGAAGAGCAGCTTATATTGAGTGATGTCAGCATAAATACAACCGACAGGATACTAGAAAGTGTAAAAAATATTTCATATGAAAAAAACATTAAAGACCTTGAGGGCATAAAAAGTCTTCTAAAAACGGAGATCATAGAACTACTGGATAGCAGCGCATTCGAGGGACTTCAAGTCTCGACAGAACCACCTACAGTGTATTTGGTGGTGGGTGTGAATGGAGTAGGAAAAACATCTGCAATCGCAAAGATGGCAAGTATGTATAAGAAACAGGGAAAAAAGATAATCCTTGCAGCGGCTGATACCTACCGTTCTGCAGCAGTCGAACAGTTGGCTCACTTTGCTGATATGCTTGATATAGACATAGTAAATCACCAGAGGAATGCTGATCCTGGAGCAGTAGTATATGACAGTCTTGAAAAGGCTATTGCAAAAAATGCAGATATGGTGATAATCGATACAGCCGGTAGGATGCAGACATCCTATAATCTTATGGAAGAGCTGAAAAAGATAAAAAGAGTGGTAAGTAAAAGACTCGGAAGAGGCCCTGACGAAGTACTGCTTGCCATTGATTCTACTACTGGACAGAATGCAAGAAGCCAGGCAGAAATATTTTCTGAGGCTATGGATATAAGCGGAATAATACTGACAAAAACTGACGGTACGTCCAGGGGGGGAATAGTTCTTACGATAAAGAATGACCTGGGAGTGCCAGTAAAAATCGTAACCAATGGTGAAAAACTGACATGTATCTATTATTTTGATCCGGTGAAGTTTACTGATATGATATTTTCATGATGATTCTTATAAAAAGAGGCTTACTTAGTAATGTTTGAACAATTGACATCAAAATTCGAGGACCTGTTTTACAGGATAAGAAATAAGGGGAAACTCAGTCCGGGCGACCTTGACAATGCTTTAAGGGAAATAAAGCTAGCACTTCTTGAGGCTGATGTAAACTTTAAAGTCGTAAAGGAATTTCTTGCCAACCTGAAGGAAAAGGCTCTTGGCAAAGAAGTGCTTGAAAGCCTTACTCCCGCCCAACAGGTAATAAAGATAGTAAATGATGAGATGATAAGAATGCTGGGACCTACCGGAGGTTCTATAAATTTCGCCTCTAAAGGACCTACTATCATAATGATGGTCGGACTCCAGGGGACTGGAAAGACATCCTCGGTGATAAAACTCGCAAACTATTTAAACAAGAAACACCAGAAAAGGACATCGCTTATTGCTGCAGACGTATATCGCCCGGCGGCTATATTGCAGCTAACCGATATGGCAGAATCAATAGGTATTGAGGTTTATTCCACAAAAGACAAGGACCCTGTAAAGATCTCAAAAGAGGGAGTCGAAAAATTCAGGAGGGAAGGCAGCGATGTTATCATAATTGATACGGCTGGAAGACTCCACATAGATGAAAAGATGATGGATGAGATCAAAAGGATCAGGAATACTGTAAAACCACATCAGATATATCTTGTGCTTGATGCTATGACAGGTCAGGAGGCTGTAAACATTGCTTCTGCATTTAACTCTGCAGTTGAATGCGACGGGATCCTTCTGACAAAGCTTGACAGTGACACAAGGGGTGGAGCTGCACTTTCTATATACTATGTGATTAAAAAACCAATAAAATTTGTTTCTGATGGAGAAAAGGTCGATGACTTCGACCTTTTTTATCCTGACAGGATAGCATCGCGTATCCTGGGTAAAGGTGATATGCTGACACTTATCGAAAAAGCCGAAAAAGTATTTGATGAGAAAAAGGCAGAAGAGCTAAGCAAGAAGATCGAAAAACAGCAGCTTAATTTCGAGGACTTCATAGAACAGCTTAAGGCTATCAAGAAAATGGGTTCACTTGATAAAGTGATGTCCATGCTCCCGATCGCAAAAAATAATAAAGCATTTAAAAAGATAGATATTGATGAGTCCCATATTGATAGGATGGAGGCGATCATAAATTCAATGACTGTTGGTGAAAGAAGAAATCCGGATACTATAAATGGCAGCAGAAAAAAAAGAATAGCTATGGGAAGCGGTAATTCGGTAAACGAAGTGAACAAATTATTGAAGCAATTTGCAAAGACAAAACAGATGATGAAGAATTTCTCATCGCTAAAAGGTAAAATGGGATTGCCTTTCGGAAATTCAATGAAGATTTAAAAAATGTTTTGCAAGTTAGAGATAAATATATATAATTATTAAATCATAAGATTGTATTTTAGAATTGGAGGTTTTCTGGATTGAGTGTAAAAATTAGATTGACCAGAATAGGGTCAAAAAAACAACCATTTTACAGAATTGTAGTGGCAGACAGCAGGTCCCCCAGGGACGGAAAGTTTATTGAAAAAATAGGAACATATGATCCCAAGACTGATCCTTCGACCATTACGGTGGATAAGGATAAGGCAGTTGACTGGATCAAAAAGGGTGCCAAACCCTCTAATACTGTACAAAAGCTATTTAATATAGTAGACCTAAAGGTGTAGTTATAACAATCAAACTTTGGAGGTATGGAAGTGAAAGAACTACTGGAGTACATGGTAAAAGAATTGGTAGACAATCCTGATGATGTTGATATCGAGGAAGAGGAAGAAGATGAAAAGACCATTATCTTCAAACTTAAGGTTGCGGAAGAAGACCTTGGTAAAGTAATCGGGAAAAAAGGTCGTACCGCAAATGCTTTAAGGGTTGTTATGAGAGCAGCGTCTGCTAAGAGAGGCAAATCATCAATTGTTAAGATAATAGATTGATTTTTTATTATTGGATAGATTTGTTGTAGCTTAAAAATAAATGTCGCAATATAATGTAGATGCAAGATTAATTGGGGTAATCGGGAAGCCTCATGGCATTAAAGGAGAAATTAATGTTATGTTGTTAACTGATTATCCCAATACTATTTTAAAAGGGTCCATACTTTTTGTGGACCAGGACTTAAGCATACCTGTAGAGATCGATAGCATCAGGCAAAAGAAACTTAAGGGCAGGGATGTATCAATTATTAAGTTTGCAGGTATTGATGACCGCAATAAAGCCGAAGGGTTAAAAGGAAAAAATCTTTACAGGAGCGGAAGTGAAGTACCGGTACTTGAAGATGGAAAGTTCTGGGTAGACGACCTGATAGGATGCAGTGTCATTTTAACCGGTGATATTACTATCGGAAAAGTTCAAGATGTCGATGTCTTAGCTTCAAATGAAAACCTGGCAGTTTTAATTGAGAACCCGGATATAAAAGTGTCGGGTATGTTTGGAAATATTTTATATGTCCCGCTTATAGAAGATTATATTGGAAATATTGATATACCCGGCAAAAAAATAGTCCTGAAAAAATTGCCGGAATACATATGACAGGCTCCTGGAGTGTATGATAATTATGATAATAGATATAATCACGATCTTTC
>CAZKVA010000160.1:0-4058 GCA_964556035.1 uncultured Actinomycetota bacterium | reverse complement strand
ATGATATGGCCTCATATCTTCCTGAAGAACTGGGTTCGGTAAAAGGCAATAAGATCTTATCAGAAGAATTTGGATTGTCAGATACATTATACCTTCTATTGGACGATAGAGAGTTATGGGATGTGGCAGAACTAAAAGTTGAACTGGAATCCACCCACGGAGTTAGTGAAGTAATTTGGCTTAATGATTATACCGATATCAATGTACCTGGAAATTTTATACCTGCAGAAATAAAGGATCAGTTTATTTCAGAGAGGTCGACTATTCTTCAAATACAAATATCTGGTAATTCACAGGAAGCCAGTACTGGCAAGATCATTGAGGAAATAAAGGAAATAACTGGAGAAGAAGCCTATCTTGGCGGCGAATCAGTTATGAACTATGAGCTCAAACAGATACTGGATAAAGAAAAAATAATATATTTTATAATCGGGGCACTTGCTATTTTTATTCTTCTTGCACTATCTACGACCTCGATCTTTGAGCCATTTGTTTTCCTTCTTGCGATAGGGGTCGCGATAATATTAAACCTTGGCACTAATATCATTTTTGGAAGTATTTCCTATATGACAGCTTCAATAGCAGCACTGATACAATTAGCGGTATCGGTAGACTACTCAATTTTTCTTCTTCACAGATACAGGGAGGAAAAAGAAAAAAATATCTCAAATGAAGAAGCAATGATCTCAGCTGTTTCGAAAACCAGCACTACGGTGACCGCAAGCGGACTTACAACTATTGCAGGTTTTCTGGCACTACTTATCATGAAAGTGACAATTGGCAGGGATATGGGGCTGGTCCTGGCAAAAGGCGTATTATTTAGCCTGATAACAACCATGACGCTCCTGCCATGTTTAATACTAATGCTGGATAAACTAATCAGCAAGTCTAAACACAGAATATTACTTCCCAGATTTAATCTAATGTCAAAAATAATGACAAAAGGGAGATGGGTATTTATAGCACTGATCATAATACTTCTGGTTCCCTCATTTTTTGCTTCAAGAAATTTGGACACATATGGTTCCATGGCTAAGACTTTACCTGAAAATGCTTCCTCAATAGAGACAACTGAAAAGATCAAAGAAGAATTCAGCAAAGGAGAAATCATCTATTTTGTCACTTCTGATAAAGAAATCGTCAGGGAAAAGCAGCTTGTCAGCCAGATAAAGACGATCCCTATAGTAGACTCAATTATCAGTATCTCTGAGACTGTAGATACATCGATTCCAGAAACATTTATTCCGGAGGAGATAGTTGAAAAATTCTCTAATCAAAAATATTCATATTTTGCGATTCAGTTGTCTTCTGGCCTTGAGGACTCCGAGACAATTGAGGCAATTGATAAAATCAATGACTATGCTTCAGAGATTTATAATGAATATTATCTGACAGGAGAAGCAGTACTTCAAAAGGATATGTCGCAGCTGGCAGCTGTGGACCTTAAATATGTGAGCATAATGTCCATGGTCCTGATTGCAATCATTCTTGCGATCTCTTTCAAATCAGTGATACTGCCGGTTATACTGATACTGGTGATACAACTGGCCATCTGGATTAACCTGAGCATACCTTTTATTATGAATCAACCCGTCTACTACCTGACTTCTATCTTTATCTATGCTATCCAGCTAGGCGCAACTGTTGATTATGCAATACTGCTTACAATGCGGTATAGAGAAAATTTGAAGATCTATAAACCTTTAGAAGCGATGCAAAAAACTATAGATAATGTCGGACGTTCCATCTTTACAAGCGCACTGATACTTTTTTTTGGAACGATCGGTATTACCCTGATATCAAAAATAGGAACCACAAGTGAACTTACCAATATGATCGGAAGAGGAGCACTAATCAGTATGGCGCTTATTTACCTTGGTCTTCCGGCACTACTTGTGGTCCTTGATAAACTTATTGGCTGGACGACAGCAGGGTGGATCCGCAATAAAAAAAAATTCTAGAGCAAAAATAAGGAGAAAATTATGAAATATATGAAAATTATTACAAAAATCATATGTGTTCCCATCATTGTACTATTATTAATGGGCACAATGGGATTTACATCCAGCCCCCAGATTACAAAAAATGAAACAGTATATATTATCCTGGACCATGATGGAAGCGTAAAAGATGAAAGAGTGGTTAACAGGGTAAGCGGAGTGAATGGGGATCTCAATTGGATAGATTTTGGAAAATATGACCACATCCAAAACATGGTTTCGGAATATGTTCCGGAGGTTAATGGAGATGAGATAATCTGGCCGATGGCAATCCTTGAGATGGGCGATCTCTATTATCAGGGCACAACAAATAAGAATATTCCAATAAAGGTCACTATTAAATATTATTTAGAAGGTAAGGAAATCAAGGGTGAGGAGCTTTCAGGAAAATCAGGCGATTTAAAGATACTGATCAAAATTGAGAATAAATTGGTTCAGAAGACACCTATTTCCTATTTAAATTATAGGGAAGTCCAAATAGAAAACAGCGATGAATATTATGTGCCTATGCTTGTGCAGGTCTCGGTTAAAGCTGATCTGGATATATACTCAGATATCAAAGCTGATGACGGATCTAAAGTAGTTATAGGAAAAGAAATGAATATAGGGTTTGGAGGCTATCCCTTCCCTGATAATGAATATATTATCGAGATGAAGGGGGAAAACATTGAACTTGCCCCGATTAATATAATAGCTATTCCTCAGAAGCTTCCTTTCCCGGATACAGGAGATGCTGAAAAAGATCTGACCGAGATGGCAGACGGTCTTAAAGAAATGGTAGACGGCACCTATGAAATGGTGGACGGTCTGGATGAAATGATGAACAGGTCAAGTGAAATTGAAAATGGGGTCCAGGATCTTATAGATGCAATAGCAGAAATAAATCATGGAGCTTATGAGCTAAATAATAATTCAACTCCCATTAGCAGCGGTATGAAAGATCTTATAGGAGGGCTCGACACCTTAAAAAGCGAGACGGAAGCTCTGGCTGCCGGATTAAATGGAATCAATCAGGGTACAGGTGAAATCGGATCAGGACTTAACCAATTAGCGGATGGAGCAGAAAACCTATCAGTAAATATTGATCCGCTAAAAGCAGGGCTCATTGCCTTTCAGTCAGGTCATGGGGTTCTGGTAGTTCTTGCAAATGAGATACTGGCTACTTATCCTGATGTTTCTGGAAATGAACAAATCAGGGACCTGGCCCAGGGAGTGCTCGATGAAAAAACTCCTATAGATGGTTTTGTTTTAGGAATAAAGGGTGTAAGCACAGGAGCAGCAGGTCTTTCTACAGGATTAAATGAACTGTCAGCCAACTTTTCAACATATAGCAGCGGCATAAATGAGATCGCATCCGGAACAGGTGCATTGCCGTCAGGAGTAGGGCAGCTGGCCGATGGGATGAGAAAATTATACGATGGCTGGCGGGAGTATAGCGATGGAATAGCAGCGCTATATGATGGTACCCAGCAGTTTTATGACGAGACAATAGGTTTCCCTGACGATATAAATGAACTTTTAGATGGAATAAAAGAGATCAGGGACGCTATTAAAAAGTTGATCGATGAAGGTATTATCGAGATAGAAGACGGTGTTATCAAAAGCATTGACGATATTAAATACAGCAGTGCGATGGAGAAAGAGGTAAATGAACTCGCCAATGACTATAATTCTTTTATTGATAATGATAAGAATTTAAACAGCGAGGTCCAATTTGTAATGCAAACTGAAGAAATTAAAATCCATGATACAAAAATAGCTAATACTCAACAAGATTCGAGCAATGATCAGACTTTTTTTCAAAAAATTATAAATTGGTTCAAAAAAGATCGTAAGTAAAATTACATATCCTTAAAAAGATTATTCTATACAGTAGTGATAAAGCTAACCAGCTTACAATTTACAGTCCGGATAAGATAGATACTTTTATCTACCTTCTGGAGACATTAAAAACGCAAAGACAAACCATTTGTCAATTAGATCTATCTTATATTTAATAGAAACCTGCCATATAATATGCTCTCATATGAATTTAAACAGCAGGAGCCAGGCTGATAT
>CAZKVA010000159.1:0-4065 GCA_964556035.1 uncultured Actinomycetota bacterium | reverse complement strand
ATCAATCTCTTCCAGTCAATATCATCAAATTTAAGCATGCCAAGTTTTATATTGCTTAGAAAACGTTTCAAGCTATTGATTCTTTCTTCTCTAAGCCTATCAATTTTTTCTTTATTGTTAATACTGTAAATCGCATTTTCAATTATATTTAATTCTTCCTTCTTTTCATTTAATTTATCTGCAATACTGCTATTCCTGATTGATTCGTCAATGTCATCATCTAAATACAGCTCAAGAAGTCTGTCAATATCTCTATTGATTTTCTCCTTCTTATTCTCAAATTCAATGGCTCTAAAGTCATTATTCAATCTTTTATTACTCTTTTCTATTATAAATTTTTTTATATTGTCTGGATTTAAAAGAAAATATTTTATATCTTTTTTAACTACATCCTCCAAAAGCTCCTTTTTGACTGAACCGCTATCACAAAGACTATCTGCTGCTTCTTTTCTTTTACCCAAATCACCATAGTAAAATACACTACCTTTTTTTGTAGAATATTTTCCGCCGCAATATGGACGGTTGCACCTGAAACAGAATATTCTGCCGGTTAAAATAAAAATCGTCTTTGCAATGCTATTATAATCACTTCTATTGGCCATCAACTGTTTTTTTGCCTTAAGAAATAATTTTTTTGAAATTATTGGCTCCTTTTTTATGCTAACAGGTTCTATAAAATTAAACTTGCTATTCTGACCATAAATATATTCATCTTTATAAGAGAGATCATTTTTAATAATGCTTCTAACGCTACTACTTGTCCATTTATTTTTATATATTTTATTATATTTTATAGATTTTAAAACTCTTCCAAGTTTTTTAAATCTGGTTGGAATACCAAGAGCATTTAAATCCTGCGATACTTTGTAACAGGACCAGCCATAATTTGCAATCAAATCAAATACACGCCTTACCACCCTTGCTTCCTCTTCATCTATGACCAATCTATCTTCCTCATCCAGTTTATATCCATAAGGAATACTGTTGCCGCCAGCCGGGAACTTGCCCTGCTTTGCTTTTTGATATCTACCTCTTGCTGACCTTTCAGCAATGACCTTTGATTCTCTTTTGCTAAAAACCCCCTGTATATCAGACATGAAGTCATCATCTTTATTATTAAGGTCCAGTACTGTATTTTGAAGCATGAGTTTTATATTATTGAATTTAAATATTTCTTTTAAGACCTGAAGATCTTTTACGCTCCTTGACAGTCTATCCTGATCCACTACCAGTACTCTGCTGTAAATACCATTACTGCATCTTCTAAGCATCTCTTTTATTTGAGGTCTCTTTTTAATCGTCTCGCCGGATATTCCAAGATCCTGATAAAAATCTGATTCCCAGTTATTACTCTTGCAAATATTTTCAAGTATGTTTATTTGCTCGGGTATACTATATTTATCATCCTGTGCTTGTTTTAAAGTCGATACTCTAACATAACAAGCTACTTTTTTATTCTTTGTCATAGAGCCTCATTTATGGCTATACTTATGGTCAATCAAACGTCTTCAAGTAATTCATCATCCAGCTTAGATAAGATAAACTCATACGCCTCAAACAGTACGTCATCTATTCTATCATTATCTTTATAAGTTCTATATATATTATCAATTTTTTGCTCCATTAGACAATATCTTCTCCTTAATACTTAAATAATTAAAAAATATTTTTTTCTATATTCTTTATAGAAGATATCAAATATTAACATTTTGTTGTCAATGCAACAATTAATCTAATGTCATTCTACTCTCATTTTGAACACAATAACAGGTATTTTCTAAAATCAAATTATTTATCAGATTTACTACAGACTGGTGGGAAACCCCATAAAACCTAAACTTTTTACTGATTTTTATTATATTTAAAATAGGCGGATCGCTTTGGATTTGATTAACACAATTGTTAACTTTACTTTTTATGATATTTTGAAAAATCATTAATGTAGCAATCCAAGCTGATTAGACTGGTAATAAGAAATCTATTTCAGATTGTACAATACACCTGAAAATAATTCCTTACCGGTGGTACAAAGATGGTGAGAAAAATGGTTAAAAGTGGTACATAGCGGGTTAAAAATTACATATCACTTATTGGGTAGATATTGATATTTGTGATACCTGATAAAATTAAGATTCCTCTTCCAATGACTGCACATCTAACATATCTAAAATCATATCATATACATCCAAGATGAAATCGTCATTATCTTTTTCCGTTTTATAGATCCTATTTACTTTGATAATTTCTTCAGTCACCATAAATACTTTCTCATCTATCATAATACTTAAAAACCTCTATGCAGTCTCCAGTAATCATCTCTTACTATATAGACTTCTACATCATCTTCAAGTACTATTCCGTTTCCATAATTAGCTGTAAACCTGAATAAACATATCCTATCATGAAAATTAATAAAAGTAGAATCCCAGATCTCTCCTTCCCATTTGCCTCCACCAGAGCTAGTGAGCTCACTGTCAAAGCCGAAACTGACAAATTCTACAGCTATAGAATCAGGTTCAAACTCTCCTGTGGCATATGCATTTAGTATAAACTTCTCGCCATTAAAAAATATCTCATACCCTCTGGGACTTTCAGTGGTAGCGGTCTTTGAAAGATTATAGTTTATTCTATTTTTATCCCACTGCAGTGTATGAAGTACTCTGCCCTCCAGATTTATATCAGCTTCTACCCAGTGACCTTCTTCTACCCAGGTATCTTCATATTCCCAGCGTGAAGTATCCACCCATATAGTTTCTGTATAATTATCCCAATACCCCTGCGAGACCAGATACGAGGTATCTATCCACCGACTGCCAGTTCTAGTCTCATAGTGGCCTTCCTGGACCCAGTAAGAATCATCTACCCACCGACTGCCAGTTTTAGTCTCCCAGTGTGAAGTGTCTACCCAATATCTTTCACTTACCGTACTCCAGTATCCGCTACTAACCCATACAGAGTAAGACGACACCACATTTTTTAACTGCTGATAGCATACATATTTTATAGCATAGACTCTCCCGCCATAAGATGGCCTGTAGTCAATTACATATTTATGATACTTATATCTTGTCCCATTGATCGTGCCCTGATAAGTTCCTTTATATTTTGCAGCAAACGCATAGACGTTCCAGCCATAACTGCTGGTTCCATAATAAAATACCTTATTGCAGGAAACCCATGTGCTAATAGTCCTATATCTTGTCTCCCAGTGTGAGGTATCTATCCATTTACTTACATATCTATAACTATAATAGCCGCTTGTGACCCACTCATTATATGTATAGTTTTGCCAGTAACCGCGGTCCACCCAGTGAGAGGTGTCGATCCACACAGTTTCTGTATAATTTTCCCAGTGACCATCATCTACCCAGTAAGAAGTATCTATCCATCGCCTGCCGGAATTTGTCTCCCAGTGCCCTTCTGATACCCACTCCCCTGTTGTCTCCCAGTGGGAAGTATCGACCCAGAACTGCTTCAGTTCTGCGGATAGGTTCCCGGGGATTAGAAAAGAAATAGAAATTATCAGGATTAAAAAAATAATAAAATATCTAATTTTATATTTCATATTTCCTTTTTGCTACTCATTGTAAAATGTAAGAGCCTTGTATCCTTCACCTGTATAATTATCCTCAAAAGCAGTATCTGTAACTCTTAAATATTTACCTACTATGATTTGCAGATCACCAGCTTTGTAAAAAGACTGGTAGTCGTAAACAAGACTATCATTTACTGAATACCCGCTACTGGTATCAAGCTCTAAATTATATGAATCTATGTCATAGATTATTTCGTAATCGTTGACATCTTTAAAACTATGGCTGGTCCCCTCTTTTCCCTCCATATCCACATTAAAATAAATTTTATTGTCCTTGATTTTAGTTAGCTTGCCCTTATACATATAATCATAAATTATTATTGCCTCTGCTGTATCTACATACATTTCCACTTCATTGCCCTCTTCGTCCTCTACAATGACCTTTTCCATTTCAATAACAAATTCGTTGCCATTCTTATCCACCAGAGTTTCGTACATTATCTCGCCCTGGACATTATCATTTTCTTGGT
>CAZKVA010000158.1:0-4076 GCA_964556035.1 uncultured Actinomycetota bacterium | reverse complement strand
TTTATAATCTATAAAGATATATACTTATAATTATAATTAATAAATATATGTCTAAAATAATTAATTATGGGTATAATTAATTAATGTAAGCAAAAAAATGTAATAAATAAAGGAGGAAGAAAATGAAATGGCTTTATGGAAACCTTCATAAGAAGGAAAAAGGTTTCACACTTGTAGAATTGATGGTAGTAATTATCATCCTGGCTGTGCTTACAGGTATAGCTATCCCAAGCTATATGGCCCTAAGGAACAGGGCAAGAATACAGGCTACAAGATCAGAGATGCAGAATATTGCTACAGCTATCGCTATATATGAAGCAGATACTAGTGGTTTTCCTGCAACTGGTATAGATGCACTGACTACAGCGCTTCAGAGTACACCTGCAGGAGCGGAAGGACCTTATATGGCTAATGTACCTCAAACTGATGCCTGGGGTCTTGTTGTTGCTGATAATGGATATGTATATGTGATGGCTGCCGGCAGTTATACTCTTACAAGTAAAGCAGGTACAGTAGCTGTAGATAATGATATTATAGTAACAAATGGACAGCTGAACTAATAGAAAATAACCAAAAAGAATAAATAATAAAGGGACATTTAAATGTCCCTTTATTATTGTTGCGCCCAGTATAAGTACTTACTAGTCACAAGAAGTCCGATACTGGGTGAGATTGATCAATAATGAAATAATCTTATCCAGTTAAAGGTCTATATATTTTGACCGTTTATTAAAAAAATGTTAATATACAAAAGTTGAGTATTTTTTATAGAAATTTATTAGAGTTATATAAGTTTTTATAAGAATATAGAATATAGTAAAAAAGTAGTAATAACAATAGTGTAACAATAATTTTAAAAGTAACATAAAAGTAGTAAAATATGGAACCACTCCAAATAGGGTTGTACGCAATATTTTTCATATGTGGTCTTGCGATCGGCAGTTTTCTGGAAGTTGTAATATATAGGGTACCTAGAAAAATATCTATTATAAAACCTGGTTCATATTGCCCCAGCTGTAATGGTAAGATAGCTTTCTATGATAATATCCCATTAATCTCCTATTTAATATTAAAAGGCAGATGTAGAAACTGCAAAGTAAGGATTTCATATAAAACATTTATTATAGAAATACTTACAGGTTTGTTATTTGTACTTAATTATTTTTTCTTCGGTCTAAGCATACAGACTATCATTGGTATAATATTTTGTAGTGTTCTTATTGCAGTTTCTTTTATAGACATCGACTTAAGGATAATCCCTAATGTCATCGTAATTCCATTTACAATAGTGGGGCTTGCATTGAATATTTATTTGAATCCCATAAAGTGGTGGATGCCGCTTGCTTTTTCAGCAGGAGCCTTTATATTTATGCTTCTAATAAACCTCATCTATCCAAAAGGTATGGGTATGGGTGATGTGAAGCTTAGCTTGATGGTAGGAGCATTTTTAGTAAAAGGAGTAATCGCTGGCTTATTTATTGGATTTTTAGTAGGTGCTATCTTTGGAATTGCTGTTATAATTAAAAAAAGAAAGATGCGCCAGACCATCCCGTTTGGTCCTTTTATTTCAATTGGTAGTATTACTGCTTTATTTTGGGGAGATAATATTTTAAAATGGTATACAAGTTTCTTTTAAGATAAGAGTGTGTTTAATATGATTTCTGTTGGTCTTGATATAAGTTCAAAAAAAATAACTATTATAGAAGTATTACAAACCCGTAAGGGAATGGCTATAAAGAATGCTATTGATTTTGAAATACCCCAGGATTCTATCAAGAATGGGGAGCTTCAGGATCCTGTTGTCCTGTCCAAGGGACTAAAAAAGGTTTGGAGAAAATATAAGATATCAGGAAGGAATGTTTTCGTTGGGCTTTCAAATCTCAAGGCTATAGTAAAAGAAGTGGAGCTGCCTTTAGTAGATGATAACGAAATAAGTAATTCGCTTAAATACCAAATAAATGATTTTATACCAATTCCAAAAGATAATATTCTTTACGATTATTATATAATGGAAAAACAAAAGAGCAGTTCAAAGATCATGCTTGTGGGGGCGATGAAAAGTATGATTATGAATGTCATCGAAGCAGTAAAAGGTGCTGGTCTTATATCACAGGCCATAGACCTAAATTGTTTTTCATTATTTAGAACTCTTGACTATGTGTATAATTTCTCAAAAAATAAAAAATCTTTATGCGCGGTTAATCTTGGGCAAGACATATCTGTAATTGAGATCATTGAAAATGATACCCTTAAGTATCCAAGGTTTTTATCTAATTCCGTTTCGTCATTTACAGCTAATCTCGAAAGGATGACCAGCGAAGATACTGATTTTTCTAGCGAAATAATCAATAATTTTGATTTTTCAAGTCTAATAAAGGGTTCAACTGGTACTAAAAAAGCTAAAGGCCTAATCAAGTCAGACACAGACAGTAATGCTTAAAAAACAAAAACTTCCAAAGAAGAAAAGTCACCTCCTAAAGAAAAAGAAGTGGAGTCTGCTGAAGATAAAATAAAAAAAGCTATAAATGATGAAAAAATCATTGAGATAATGAGTAATACTGCGGATAATCTTATTAATGAGATCAATATGTCAATAGAGCATTATATTCAGGAAAATCCCAGGTCAAAAATAGAAAAAATTGTGCTGACCGGGGAGAATTTAATAAATTTTGAAAAATATATTAAGCAGGAGACAAATTATAAGGTAGAAAAACTTGATTGTTCAGGCAGTTTCACCCTTGATAATCTAAAGAAAAACCCTGTTTACAAATCAATGGACCTTTCTGAAATATTAAATCCTCTTGCCATAGGGATGGCGATAAGGGGCGTAAAGCAGTGACCACTAAATTAATAAACCTTCTTCCAAAGGAAGAGAAAAAAAGAGATGTAAGAAGTATAGTGCTCAATGTTTTTGTGGTACTTGTTATAATCTTATTTCTCGCAACTGTTCTTCTTACCTT
Source organism: uncultured Actinomycetota bacterium (assembly GCA_964556035.1). Lineage (GTDB taxonomy): Bacteria > Actinomycetota > Humimicrobiia > Humimicrobiales > Humimicrobiaceae > M55B120. Next base: position 1,116 of record CAZKVA010000158.1, on the reverse strand, counting down.
CTTCCTTTTTGATATAGATAATTTACTTTCTTCCCGATTGAGTGAATATGAAGGTACAAATATAAAAGTACAGGACCAGGTCAATAAATTAAAAGTCTATAGTGAGTTTAGAAGAAATACTGATGATAAATCTGATATCCTTGAAGACTTAAAGAAAAATGAACTTTATTGGTCAAGATTATTATATGATATTGGAAAACTCATGCCGGAAGAGGCATATGCAGTTTCTTTCGAGGCCAGGGGATCAGAGCTATATAGTTATATTGAAGATTATAAGGAAGGCGATGCAGAAGAAGGCAGACAGGTTATATCTTTTACCATACAAGGCCAGGCTGCCAGCTATATGGATGTATTAAAACTTTCTATAGAGTTAAAAAAGATCGACAATGTAGAAACCGTATGGATAGAAAATATAACAAGGACCGTGGTTCAGGGAATAGATCTTGAAATTGTCTCTTTTAGTATTAATACTTATTGGGATCTTGATAATTTTACCGGAGACATAGACAAGAAAACTAATACTCAGGATGAGGATATATTAGATGAAGAGATCTCAGATATCTAAAGGTAATAATTAGTAATATGAAGAATTTATATAAAATAATAATAATTGCAGGAGTATTCATACTTTCAATCTTTATTCTGCTGCTCATAGTACGGCCGGTTTTTATGAGAAGCGGGAGCCATATTACGCAATTGACTGAAGAAAAAGCAAAAAATATAACTTTGAATTCAGAGCTTGATGATTATGTTTCTGCCAGGGATGACTATTATCTAATAAATGCAGAATACCAAAAATTGAACATGGAATTCCCTGAGAAAAGTGATCTTTCGATACTTACAAATGAGCTTTATGAAATAGCAAGATATACTATTGTTAATATTGAAAATATTTCTTTCGATGAGACAAAAATAAATGAAGAAGATCTAAGAAAAACTCCTGTAAAAGAAATAAAAATAGACATGGTCCTCCGGGGTTCCTATTATGAGATTTTAAATTATATTAATACTATGGAAATAATGCCGAGACTTATAAAAATAGAGGATGTGTTAGTTCAAACATCCGGAGACGATTATGATAATCTTTTAGCTTTTATTATTGCTAAGACTTATTTT
>CAZKVA010000157.1:0-4113 GCA_964556035.1 uncultured Actinomycetota bacterium | reverse complement strand
ATATCAATAAATGATTGAGTTATTTGAAAAATATCCCATCCTAAGAGAAAAATTAGATTATACCTCTTTGGGTAAATTTCCCACTCCAGTAGATAAGTTATATGATTTTGGAAGTGCTATAGGCTTAGATAACCTGTATATAAAAAGAGATGATCTAACAAGTCAACTATACGGTGGAAATAAGGTTAGAAAATTAGAATTTATCTTGGGATATGCCAAAAAGGAAAAAGTAAAAAGGGTAATAACTTTTGGCTGTGCCGGGTCTAATCATGCACTGGCCACAGCAATATTTTCAAATAGTTGTGGTATAAGAAGTGTTTCTCTACTCCTTTCTCAACCTAATGCCCAATATGTACGAAATAATCTACTGGCAAGTTACTTCTATGGTGCTAAGTTATACCATTGTCCTAATAAAACTGCCATAGCTTTCAAATGTCTATCTATGCTTATAGGGCATGGATTAAAACATGGACATTTTCCTATATTTATACCCCCAGGGGGTTCTTCACCATTGGGTACAGTTGGTTTTGTAAATGCAGCATTAGAGTTAAAAAATCAAATAGGTAGTGGGGTTATGCCAGAGCCAGATTATATCTATGTTGCTCTAGGAACTATGGGTACGGCAGTGGGATTGCTACTGGGAGTTCTCGCAGCAAAGCTCAAAAGCAAAATAGTAGCAGTAAGGGTAGTAGATAAGAATATGGCAAATATTGAAAGGGTAGAAAACCTATTTAATAAGACAAATTTATTACTTAATTCTCTAGATCCTTCTTTTACATTATATAATTTCCCTAAAGAAAGAATAATTATAAAAGAAGATTTCTTTGGAGAAAAATATGCTCTATTTACACCCGAAGCAATGAAGGCGGTATCTCTTATAAAAAATAAAGAGAGTATAAAACTAGAAGGAACTTATACAGGAAAAACGCTAGCTGCTTTAATTAATGATGCGAATAGTAATAATTTATATAGAAAAGTTGTTTTATTATGGAACACTTACAATTCAGCTGATTTATCTGACATTATATCAAATGTAGATTATAGAAAATTACCACTTAGTTTTCACATGTATTTTAATAATGAAGTACAGCCATTGGATAAATAGATATTTGATATAGTATTTTTATTAAATGGGTTATTTTCTCTAGTTCTAAAAACGTCCAATACGGGGAGCCACAGAATCTGACAGCGGCGATTCTTGATCAACAACAGGGACAACCCGCTCCCTAACAGCATAGAACTTTTATTTCTGTAAAATTACATTTCTACCAAACATTACTTCAGGGTAACTGTAAATTTTATAACCTATCTTTACCGCTTCCTCCAGCGTATATGTGAATTCAGTTTTTGAGACATGAAAAGTTGGCTCGCTTATAAAAAAAAGTCCACTATCTTTAAGAATATTATATACTTCCTCCAGGAGTCCGGGGATATCTGGAGTTTCATGAACCATAAAAAATGCCAGTGCGAAGTCTAATTTACTCTTGTAACCAATTCTGTCTGGTTTGCATTGGTGAAAGATTATTCTGTCAGTTACTCCAGCTTTTTCACTTCTATTCCTGGTAATTTCAAGCATCTCCATCTGAAGGTCAGCAGCGATCACCTTACCGCTTTTGCCAACCATATCTGCAAAACCAAGTGTAGCAAAACCCCCGCCGCAGCCAATATCCATTACAGTCATTCCTTCTTTGATATATTGTCCGAACAATTTTTTCGGATTATGGACCATCTTCCTTAAAAAATTATCCACAAATTTCAGATGTCCTACTGTACAGACGAGATCATTTCTAATCACTTCTCCACCCTGCTTACTCATTTTAATGCCTCCATTTATTGTTTAGTTTCTAAACTATATAATGAAAAAAAATTAAGCTATGGTTTTTTCTTTTTCGAATACTTGTAAAATCGAATTTAAATCTTCCATGACTGAAGAAAATTCTATAAGTTTTTGTTCAAAATTTTCCCCATAATACTTTTTGACAATATCATACATCTGCATATGCATTGAGTCATGATTCTTAAATCCAATCCATCCTTTTTCTGTCAGGTATAGGTTTATCTCCTTTGCATTTTCATCAGCATAGATCTTCTTGACCAGTCTTTTTCCTGTCAGCTTTGATATGGTCTGAGACATTGCTCCTTTAGTTACATTCATCAATGCTGCAAGATCAGTAAGGTTTATGCCTTCGTGCTCTCCGATTGTCTGGATGGTATGTATCTCTGCCCTATGAAGTACAGTATCTGTACCAAAAGAATGAGGTGCCATATGTTCCATCGCTAACCTGGACATAACCACATCCATTGTATCCAACAGCTTTCTGAATCTTTCTTGTTTATCCATCATATATATATGTTTAGTACCTAAACAATAGTGTGTCAAGCTTAAATTGTATTTTTTAAATTTAAGCCCCTTGATCTGTATTAAATGATTATAATTAATTAATGAATTTATGTTTCCAGGAGTTCTAAAAGTATCTAATATGGGGAGCCAATAGTAAGGTATTAATAGTTCATTTTTATTTCTATTCTAAAAGTTCTTGATACCGCACTACCCGGGGAGCCAGTATACCCCAATATTGGGCTCTTCACCAACAACGGGGCAACACGCTTCCTAACAGCATAGTGCCATTTAATTTAATATACATCATCATGTTTACCGATATCGATTGGAATTATTTTCTTGTTTTGAATAATAAAATCAATACAAATCCTATATGAAATATTAATTGATACAGAGTATAAATCAGATAATCTACCTTTTAACTTGTGAAGGCGAAGTGATGGATGGAATGGATTTATTTCAATAAGTTTTAAGGTTTTTTCATATTGGGAAATAATTTCAGGATGCTTCTTTATGAACTTTTTAGCTCTTTTTATATAGGTTTCAGTATATATTATTTTATTCACTAGTTATTCTTCTAATGTGTTTTTCAACAGATTCTTCGAATAATTTACCATCTTCTATATCTTTTTTTGATTCAATGAGTGCAATTTCAAGTTCATTTTCCCTTAAGTGGTTATACAAGGAAATAGGTAAGACGACATATTCACTTTTCCCTCTTACAGTGATAATAGCTTCATTATTGTCAGAAGTTGCATTTTTTAATGCCTTGGCACCTTTTTGTTTTAGTTCATTTGCTGTTAATATTCTTGTCATAATAATACTCCTCTTAGTACTTTGAATAGTACTAAAATATGTACTTTTAGTCAATTATTTTTTAGTTTTTATATCAAGTTAAGTGTATTAAATACCTTAAAAGTTCTAAAAGGATCCAATGCCGGGAAGTAAGGGAAGCAATTAATACCTTATCTTAGCCATTATTTTAAAAGTTCTTGCTACAGCACTACCCGGGGAGCTACGGAATTTGGCTTACCACCCTTTTTACCTTCAACAACCTTCAATATAGTAGGTTTTATTAAATAATAACTAAAGCTATTAATATAATTAATATATTAATTATATATTCATATATTGTAATAGTAAATATATTAATTAATAAATATTGACAAGTATTAAAATATGTATTAATATAATACCTAACTACATGATACTTTTAGTTATTATTAACTGTAATGAGGCATGAGTGAACACTAATTATTACAATGTAGAAGAAGCAGCAAAAATATTAAGGGTAAAAAGGATCACTATAAGAAGATGGTGTAAATCAGGCATGTTAAATGCTAAAAAAATTGGAAAGCAATGGTTGATAGCAGAGAACGAGCTTATTATATTTAAAGATAATGATATTAGTGTAGGAGAAAAGTAATGGCATTGTTTTATAGGAATTTTTTAGGAATTGGAAATACTATAGAAAAAAGTAATCAGCAGAGAAAAAATGATGAGAGTGAGACCAAATTCTGGGTCCTTTTTGAAAATGCTCCTGATCCTTATTACATAAGTGATCTAAATGGAAAGTTTATCGATGGAAACAAGGCTGCAGAGGAGCTACTGGGATATAAAAAAGAAGAACTAATAGGAAAGAATTTTTTAAAATTAAAAATATTTCCACCAAGTCAAATTCCAAAAGCTGCAAAGTATGTTGCAATAAATCAACTTGGAAAATCTACAGGCCCAAATGAGCTAATCCTACTCAATAAAAAAAGGGAAAAGGT
>CAZKVA010000156.1:0-4206 GCA_964556035.1 uncultured Actinomycetota bacterium | reverse complement strand
TGTGGACACATTATGAATAAGCCAAAGTTAAAAAAGTGAGATTTAAGGCATATGGCTATATTTTTAGATGAAGCACAAATTAATATAAAAGCGGGCAATGGCGGAAGCGGTGTGGCAACTTTTTTCCATCTCAAAACCGGAGGAAAGAAAGTTGCTAATGGCGGTAATGGCGGCAAAGGCGGCGATATAGTAATAAAGGCAAATACCAATATCAATACACTGTACGGATTTAAGAAAAAAATTCATTTTAAGGCAGAGAATGGAAAGTCAGGCAGCACAAATAACCGCAGCGGCCGTGATGGACGCGACCTTATAATAGATGTCCCGGTAGGGACTATGGTAAAGGACCACACCCGTAAAATGATCGCGGACCTTTCTACGGAAGGTGATTCGGCCCTGATAGCAAGTGGTGGCATAGGCGGAAGGGGAAATGCCAGCTTCACATCCCAGTCAAGACGTTTTCCCGCTTTTGCAGAAAAAGGAGAAATAACGGATGAATTCTGGATAGCCCTGGAACTCCGGGTCCTTGCCGATGTTGCGCTTGTAGGTTTTCCAAATGCGGGCAAATCTACATTAGTATCAAGGATATCTGCTGCAAAGCCAAAAATAGCTGATTACCCCTTTACAACATTGACGCCCCATCTTGGCGTAGTACCGATAGGCGATGGAGACTTCGTAGTGGCTGATATCCCGGGACTTATAGAAGGGGCGCATACTGGTACCGGTCTGGGTGACAGATTTTTAAGGCATATCACCAGGTCGGCGCTCCTTGCAATGGTGCTCGACGGGCAGAAGCTATTAGAACCAGATGGTGTTAAAGAATTAATTAAGACATATGATGTTTTAAGGAAAGAAATAAGATTATATAATACTGAAGTATATAATAAGGATTTTGTCATAATTATTAATAAGTCAGACCTTTTAGAGGACCGCAAGCTTATAAGAGTTGCTTCTAAAAAGCTGGGAAAAGGGGAAAAGGAAGTATTTATTATCTCGGCAGCAACTGGTGAGGGCCTTGATGACCTTGTATCAGGACTATATAAAAGGGTTAAAGCGATCAGGGAAGATACCGGACTGGCGGACACGGGTGACGGTGAAGATAAAAAGATAAGGATCTATGAGATATCAAAAGAGACGATCGAGGACAGGAAGATAGAGATAATAAAGAGGCATGACGGTTATGTGGTAAAGAACAGGAAGCTTGAAAGAATGGTTGCCATGACCGATCTTGAGAACAGGGAAGCCCTGGATTATTTAAAATACAGGTTAAAAAAGATGAGAGTAGGCGACAGATTAAAGCAAATGGGAATAGACGAGGGCAGCACGGTCATAATAGGAAATCTTGTCTTTGATCTGGTAGACTAAAGAAAGTAATAAAATAAGGATCTTTTTAGTTGAAGAGAAAAAATGAATCAAAACATAATAAAAGATAGAATAAAATATTTAAAGGACCTGAAAAGGGTAGTAGTAAAGATAGGTTCAAGCTCGCTTACTTCTCCGGAAGGCGGACTTGATCTGGAGAATATGGGTGAACTTGCAGAGGAAATAAAGGCCCTTATGGACAGTGGACTGGAAGTCATACTGGTCTCAAGCGGTGCGATGGCTGCAGGTCTTAAATATCTTGGAGAGGATAAAAGTCCAAAAGATATCTCAGATATATCCATGCTTCAGGCAGCAGCTGCCGTGGGGCAGGTGGAACTGATGAAGGCCTATAGGGATCTTTTTAAACAATACGGGATAAAGACAGGCCAGATACTGCTTACACATGAAGATACGACAAGAAGGGAACAATACCTTAATATAAAAAATACAATAAAAAACCTTTTGAAATTAAATGTTATTCCAGTAATAAATGAAAATGATAGTGTTGCCGTCCATGAGATAAAGTTTGGTGATAATGATGAGCTCGGAGCAATGGCAGCTATAATATCAGAAGCCGACCTCCTTATCATACTTTCAGATATTGAAGGTTTGTATACCGGGGATCCGCGCAGCAACAGTAATGCAGAGCTCCTAAGCTTTATCGCCAGTATCGGTCCTGATATTGAAAAATATGCAGGCGGAATCGGCACCGCATATAGCATAGGCGGTATGGAGTCAAAGATAAAAGCTGCAAAGATCTGTTCATTTTCCGGCATTTCCATGGTTATCGCAAACAGCCGGAAGGAAAATGTACTTTCCGGTATTACCGGGGGGCAGGATATTGGTACATTCTTTAAGCCAAGCACGGCCCGGAAAGTAAAAAGCATTAAAAAATGGATAGCATTCGGTGTAAGGACCAGGGGCTCCATTACAATAGACCGGGGTGCAGAGGAAGCAGTAGTTAAGAAGGGGAAGAGCATATTGCCAGTAGGTATCACTGGTCTTGAAGGAAAATTCAGCCGGGGTGATACGCTGAAGGTCTTTTCTAGCACCGGGACACTTATCGCCAAAGGTATAAGTAGTTTCTCAAATGAGGAAATAAAAAAGATAATGGGCTTAAATGAAAAGAGCATATTGCCCGTACACGGACAATCATTTTGCGGAGAGGTAATACACAGGGATTGCCTGGTTGTATTCGATCAGACTGAGTGACCAGCTATGTTATAATGCTATTAAGATATTTTAAATGGTTTGACCAGGAGGATAATGGATATAGTAACTGAAATAGCGATTAAGGCAAAAGCTGCCGCGCCAGGTATTGCTGCAGCTGATACTGAGATCAAAAACAGGGTACTTACTGGAATTGCCAATGCTCTCATATCAAACAGCCGGCAGGTAATAGATGAGAATAAAAAAGATGTTGAAAGATGCAGAGGGGAAGGGATCGCCGGTAGCCTTCTGGACCGTCTTATTCTTGATGAAGACAGGATAGGAAAGATAGCTGCAAGTATAGACAAGGTAGTCAAATTCAATGACCCTGTAGGCGAGGTCATATTTGGTTATGATCTGCCCAATGGCCTTATATTGAAAAATATCAGGGTACCTCTTGGTGTCATCGGAATAATATATGAAGCAAGGCCCAATGTTACAGTCGATGCCTCGGTCCTGTGTTTAAAGGCAGGAAATTGCGTAATACTCAGGGGAAGCTCCCATGCTCTTGAGACGAATAAAAGACTTGCCGGTATTATGAGAGGGGTACTTAAAGAAAACGGATTACCAGAAGATATCATACAGATCATCCCATCTGCGGAAAGGGAAGATGCTGTAAAGCTGATGCAGCTAAAGGGTTATATTGATGTGCTTATCCCGAGAGGAGGAGCAGACCTTATAAAAAGTGTGGTATCAAATTCCAGGGTTCCCGTGATCGAGACCGGTGTCGGAAATTGCCATATATATATTGACAGTAAGCTTGAAGGTAAAGATCTGGAGATGATTACAGATATTGTAGTAAATGCAAAAACACAGAGGCCAAGTGTCTGTAATGCTGCTGAAAAGCTTCTTATTCATAAGGATATTGCGGGCAAGGTAATTCCTGCCGTGCTGGATGCCCTGAAGGCAAAAAAGGTAAAGCTTATCGGGGGCCCGGATATGGAAAAATTCTATCCAGGTATAGAACCTGCTTCAGAAGAAGACTGGTATACGGAGTTTCTTGACTTGAAGATGGGTATAAAAATCATTGATAGTATCAAAGATGCTGTCAGCCATATCAATAAATACGGGTCACATCATACTGAATCAATAATAACTTCAAGCTATAGCAGTTCAAATTATTTTACTGCTTCTGTTGATTCTTCCACGGTATTCGTAAATGCGTCTACCAGGTTTACAGATGGAGAGGAGTTTGGAATGGGAGCAGAGATAGGTATCAGCACCCAGAAGCTCCACAGGAGAGGGCCGATGGGACTCCGGGAGATAACGACAAATAAGTTTATTGTCTTAGGAGACGGCCAGATAAGGCCATAGGGAATAATTATATGGTAATAAATGCAAGTAATAATAAACAGAAAAAAATAGGGATAATGGGTGGTACATTCAACCCTGTCCACCATGGCCATCTGGTAACTGCCCAGGAGGCTCTTGACCAGTTTGGTCTGGATGAAGTGATATTTATTCCTACAGGGGATCCACCCCACAAGATAGAGGATCTATTAGCTCATGCAGAGGACAGATATCTCATGACTGTTATTGCTACTTCCTCAAACAGTAGTTTCTTTGTTTACAGGATAGAGATAGACAGAAAGGGAAAATCATATACTATTGATACTGTAAAGGAATTAAGAAGAT
>CAZKVA010000155.1:0-4207 GCA_964556035.1 uncultured Actinomycetota bacterium | reverse complement strand
ATAACATATTCGCTTATAAAGTTAGTAAGTCTTCTAGTGTAATAAAAAATACTTAAAATTACATCTTATTTGGTCACTTATATAGTACTCTAAGTAAAAAATAGTAGAAGGTTTTTTTCAAAAAGATTAATATTTTTTTTATTATATATTATATCTTAGATTCTCTATTTTTTTTTGTTCAACCATTATTTTAATTGCCTTTTTTATTTTATTAATATCACCCAGGTAATAATGTCTTATCGGCTTTAACCTTTTATCTAGCTCATAAACAAGTGGTGTTCCTGTAGGAATATTAAGATCAATAATCTTTTCATCAAGAATCTTATCAAGATATTTAATTAAGGACCTTAAACTGTTTCCATGAGCTATAATTAATACCTTTTTTTTCAATTCAATTATTTGTGTAATAGTGTTGAGCCAAAATGGTATTAATCTTAAATAGGTATCTTTTAGACTTTCAGTAAGTGGTAGTTCTTTTTCCCCCAAATCTTTATATTTAGGGTCATTACCAGGATATCTCTTATCACTTTTATTTAAGACGGGAGGTCTTATATCCCAGCTTCTTCTCCATAGGTGGCATTGTTTTCCCCCGCATTCCTTTGCCTCTTTAATACCTTTCCTGGTTAGACCTACATCAGTCCAACCGGTAAACCGGTTTTCCTTATTCCAAATACTTTCTCCATGTCTTAAAAGGGCTAGTTTATACATTATGATTTATTACCATTTAATAATGTTTTAAAAATTCTATGAATTTTTGCTATACAGTAAATATTTTATATTTTATATTTCTATATAGCAAAATGTTAGTATTAAATGTACAGTAAGACCAACAAATGAAGGATATAAAAAATGAGAGGCAGCAATTTTACAGAAAATCATTATTTAGACTTAAATCAATTTAGAAATCCTAAATCTATATAACCAGTTTTAAACTTCTCTCGAGTCTGTCCAACCCTTCAATAAAATTCCTGTGCGCCAGATTAAATTTAACACTATGGTCTTTTAATTCATCAAAATATGCTTAAAATGATAACCTTGTATTTATCTATCATAAATTTTTAACTAATTTCTATTGTTTCGAATTTTAACTTATTTTCTTTATAGAGTTTTACGCAAGCCTCAACCACTTCTGAATCATACAATTTACCTTTATTTTTACTTAACTCTTCTATAGCTTTTTTTATACCAAGAGCAGGTCTATATGGTCTATGTGAAGTCATGGCTTCTACAACATCAGCAACCGCTAAAATTTTAGCTTCGATTAGCATATCTTTACCTTTTATACCTTTAGGGTAACCGGATCCATCAATTCTTTCATGATGTTGTAAAATTATTTTAGCAAGCGGCCATGGGAATTTAATATCTTTTAAAATGTTATGCCCCACCTGGGAATGAGTTTTTATTATTTCAAGTTCCACTCTTGATATCTTCCCAGGTTTTGACAGTATTGAATGTGGAATACTAATCTTTCCAATATCGTGAACCATTGACGCTATTTTTACTGATTGTACCTTATTTTTATTTAGTCCCATTTCCCTGGCAATTACTGTAGCTATTTCTGAAACCCTTTTCTGATGTCCGGAAGTATAAGGATCTTTGGACTCTATTACGGCAGTTAAAGTACTTATGAAATCCATAAAGGCTTCTTCTAATCTTTCAAAACTTTTTTTTCTATCTGTTATATTTCTTACTATTCCTTCATAATATACCGGCTTACCTTCCTTATATATAACCCTAGAGCTGGTCTCCACATCAATATTTGCCCCATCTTTTCTTTTTAGAACGTTTTCAAATATTTTGTTTCTCTGCTTTGGTCCAGGCCTAGTTTTTCCATTAGCATAGATATCTTTAGGTACATTTAAAGATAAGAATTCTTCTAAGCTGGCATAGCCTAGCATCTTAATAATGGCATGATTAGCAGCAATTACCTTACCATCTATGGTTGTCCTTAAAATACCATCTATTGAGTTATCAAATAATGATTTATAATGTTTTTCGGAAATAATTAAATTATTCCTTATTTCCTTTAAATTAGTTATATCCATAGTAGAAACAAGCAGCCCCTTAAAGTCACCATTTTCTTCGGTTAGTTTTACAGAATTTGCTAGCATAGTTATTTTACTGCCATCCTTTTTCAGCAGCCCATACTCGCTATTTTTAATCTTTCCCCCTTCTATAAGATTTTTAATATTTTCACTAGCTATTTTCCTGTCCTCTGGAACTAAAAAGTTTATCAGATTTTCTCCTAGACTACACTTGCTATAACCTGTGACCTTAAATCCTTGCGGGTTTATATATTTTATATTGAGATTGGAATCTGTTTCGATTATAATTTCTGGAATCAGATTAAGTATATTACTTAGCCTTTTCTCATTTTTCTTTAAAGCCTCTTCTGTAATCTTTTTTTCAGTGATATCTCTACCTATGCCAACAATTCCTAGAACTTCTTTTTCTTTGTTGAGTATCGCCTTATCTTTCCAGGCAATCCATCGCCATCCATCTTTAGTCCAGGCTCTCTGTTCAATATAACAAGTATAAGGAGGCTTATATAAACTACCAACTGCTTCTTCTGTAGCCTTCCTATCCTCTTCATGGACTAAAGGCATATATTTTTTTCCCATTAGTTCTTCTTTGGTTTTACCAAAAAGTTCACAATAAGATTGACTAACAAATAAAAACTCCTGATCATTGTTAACTTTTACTATTAAGTCTGTTTGGTTTTCAATCAGGTTTTTATAATTTTCCGAGACTTCCGCTAATCGCTTTTCCAATTTTATTTGCTGGGTGATATCTTTAATAGAGGCTATACTTATTTTCGTATCTTTCACAATATTCACATTAATAATAATGTTTTTTTCCTCTCCTCTTTTATTAATAAGAGATGAAATGTATCTTTTTGGGGCTTTGCCTTGACCGGTTCTTCTCAATTTATGGTAATTTAGAAGCTTTTTTACCTGCTTCTCAGGTACAAAATCAGTCCAGGACATTTTATTTTCAATTTCTCTTTTTAAATATCCAGCTATTTTTTCAAATTTTTTATTTACATGTATTATTTTGGTGTCTTCATCAATTATCATAATCATAGCTTCTGTGGTTTCTATAAGTGTCTTCACAATATCATTATTTTTTATCTCTATTTCTAATTTTTCATTCATTTTTAAAATTCACCTTGTTTTTTAATATTATTCATAATAATTTTATTTTCCCTCTCATTTTCGTATTTTTATTCACAGCACTCCTGCTCTGTCATAATTAAGAAGTACTATTGAATATTATCGTCCTCCTCTAGCAAAGAAACCTTGTCCTCCGGGTCTTTTATCGTCTAAACTGTAGATTTTCTTACCATCTTTTATAACTATGGGCATATGCCCAAAAGTAATTATAGTGAGCTTCGCTTACTTGTCAATAAAAAAATGCCTTCTCTCCAAAAACTGATTCAGACAAAATGTAAATCTGCCTGCAAGCTTTCCTTTTACCCTGTTTTTTAATAACATTTAATTTTTCATAGCATAAATCAAATGATATTGGCTTTAACACTATGTTTATGGAAATATACTATCTGCGAGAAAATATAATGGATATACTGGAAAATATATCCGGTAATCGAGTAAATTATGGCATGAACTACATTCAGGTCCTATTCGTATTGAAGATCCCTTTCCGATAATTCTTCCTGGTGAGACTACTACTCTAGCAGAGGCACCACGGGGTGAACTTTTCTACTATCTAGCATCAGACGGAAGTGACACACCCAAAAGGGTAAAGAGCAGGTCCACCTCTTACAACATAAGTTATCTTTTCTTTGGGAAGATTCTCTATAAAAATCTTATCTAAGACTATCTCCCCTGCATTGTCCCCAATATATAGTATCTTTTTAGCTCTACTTATATTTTCTTTTAGTAGTCTAATCTTATCTTCGTCTAATTTTTGTAATAAAGCTTCTTCTATGGCCTCTCTTATTATCTCCTTATTAAGAGCATTACTTGGTCCAAAATCAATAATATTTCCTGCCAGTGCAATTCTAAGGCTAGTCTCAAATGGATCAGTGGAGCTCTCTATTATTTTTTTTAATTCATCTACTAATTCAAGGCATATATTATTAAATTTTTCTTTTACTTTTTTATAAGGATTACCTTTAGGTACTACTTTTTTTAAGATCTTTTGTATTTCATACTGAGTCAATAGCCCTATACTACCAGAATCAAAA
>CAZKVA010000154.1:0-4215 GCA_964556035.1 uncultured Actinomycetota bacterium | reverse complement strand
TGGCCAGCCACTTAAGACATATGTGTTATAGATATCTTATTTTTATAATTCTCTCATTTGATATTGAATAATGATTAAAATTTCAAATAATTGTTTATTGTATTTGATAAAAAATCACGTAAAATAAGTTAAATTATATCCATTATAATTGGAGTAAATCCCAAAATAAGTAGTGGGAAGCACAAACACGAGATGGTAAAAAAGGGAGAATAATTATGCCAAAAAAACAAGCCAGCTCAAAAAAGTTGAGACGGCTCCGCCAAATTGTACAGATTGTTTTTCTAGCAGGCTTTATTTTTCTTTTAATAAAAGCTCTTTTTGGAAGAGTAATTAGCAGTTGGATCCCTGTTGTCATATTATCAGTAATTGTTGTTCTTCTTACTCTTGTGTTAGGAAGGGTATGGTGCGGTTGGATGTGCCCTATGGGCACTATTCTTTACTGGACACGTTTTAAGAAATTTAAAAAGAAGAAAATAAAACCAACAAGCCTTCTTCTAATAATTAAATATATTCTACTTATCCCTATTATTATTGTAGCCATTTTTGGTCTTTTAAGTCCTGCATTTGGATGGATGGATAAAAATCCACTGGTCACATTGATTATTATTATCTCAGTGTTAGTAATAAGTATTATACTGAATCTTATTACGGACCTTTTCTGGTGTAGATACCTTTGCCCGCTGGGAGGAGCGATGGCATTAATATCAAAAATATCCTTTATGCGTAGAATTGTAAGACCTGGATGCAAGGATTGCTCTTTGTGTGAGAAAGCCTGCTCAATGGGGACAATTGATTCAGAAAATGGCTATAAAAATGTCAAAGGTGAATGTATAGTTTGCATTGACTGTATGCCGGTATGTAGATCAAACAGCAATGGTTTCAGATTTTCCAATCCTTTTCGCCAATAAGATATCAGATAGAATCTAAAAGTTTATTTCAGGTATAAAAATATCTTCCTCTGAAGTCATTATTGCGGTTCTAACATTGCGTATGGTGGCCAGCCAGCCACTGCACTAAGCAAAGTGACCAACTTCCCTCATATTGATTAATTTATTAACAAAATACTAAAGATTTTTCTGTTGTTTATATATTATGTTTCAAGTTCTAAAATATTGATATTAATACAGTGCTCTGGTAGGTTTAATTCATTTTTCATAAAGAATTTTATGAAGTTTTCGATAGAGTTACAAACTCCAGAAACTTCTCGAAAACTATCTTCATACATTGATAATTTAACTGGTTCTCTTGTAATGTGTGCAATAGCAAACGTAAAATCACTATATAGGTGACTACCAACATCTATGTTCCTTGTAAGCAAATCTGTAATGAATTTATCTAAATAAATCCTGTCTTCACTTATCATTTGATTTATGTAGTTGCTAGCATTACTTGTTAGTCTATCTGGATATTTGATTTCTAATATCTTCCAAAAAGAAAGAAATCTATAAAAAACATTTTGGGTAAACATTGCTTCATTATATAAGGAAAGAGCAATTTCTAATTCTGTTGATTTTACATCAATAATTGATTTGAAATTTGCGACTAAGCTTCGATCGTTTCTTGGACATAAAAATCTGGGTGGAATTTTTATTAAATCAATTTTTTTATTTTATCCGAAGGCACAGCAGTCTTTATATTCGAAACTGCAGTTATTAACCCAGCCAAAGCTATCGAGAAACTTATTTATAGATTGATATGTTCTTTCTCTATCAATTGTGTCATTAATAATTACTTGAATTACTTCACAATTATTTGTATCACCCGAGTATAAAACAAACTCTAAACCTTCGAATTCAAATTTACATTTTTTAAATTTAAACTGACATTTGCTATCAAATGCATATGCTATTAATTCCATAATCTATTCCTCATTAACAAAAATAATATTATGATAATATATTATAACTATTTGTATTTGATTATAGATACAGTAAAATTAAACTACTTTTATATACTAATGTTAATAGAATTTTTATTGTTGACAATGGAATTAAAAAAAGTGTACCATTGACTCCAGTGGTAGTTGATTATCTTAAGGAAAGAAATTTAGAGACTAAATAGTTAAAACATTAGGAAAGGAATTTTCATGGAAAAAGCAATTGGACTAATTGAAACAAGAGGACTTGTAGGGTCTATTGAAGCCGCAGATGCCATGGTAAAGGCTGCCAACGTAAGTTTGCTGGGCAAAGAACAAATTGGTGGGGGACTGGTAACTGTAATTGTAGAAGGTGATGTAGGAGCGGTTAAGGCCGCTACTGATGCTGGCGCCGCGGCAGCAAAAAAGGTGGGCGAGCTCCTTTCAGTACACGTAATACCACGCCCCCATGAGGAAACGGAAAAAATACTCCCAGTCAAGTCGGAAAAGGAAAAATAAAAAATATATTTATTCTAATGAAAATACTTACTATAAATTCAGGCTCAACTTCCATTAAGTTTAAGCTTTTTAGCATGCCTGATGAGAAGGTCATAGCCTCCGGAAAGATTGAAGAAATAGGAGGTAAAAGCTCAGTACTAAATTACCAGACAAATGGCTATGAGGAAAAAGATAAGAAATGCAAAGTTCCCGACCATATGACTGGACTCAATATAATAATAGAAAAATTATCTAATCCTGAAACTGGGGTTATAGAAGACAGGAAGGAAATTTATGCTATTGGCCATAGGGTGGTCAATATTGGGGATAAGGCATCTATAGCTATGATTATAGATGATAAAGTAATGGGATATATAAAAGATTGCCTGGATTTAGCTCCCCTCCACAACCCCCCGAACCTAATTGGTATAGAAGTGTGCAGAAGAATATTTGGTAAATCAACCCCAAATATTGCAGTGTTTGACAATACCTTTCACAAAGATATGCCGGAAAAGGCTTACCTATATGGTATTCCATATGATCTCTATGAAAAATACAAGATAAGAAAATACGGCTTTCATGGTATTGCCTATACCTATATGGTAGAAAGAGTAGCCAAACTGCTTAAAAAGGATTTAAAGACTTTAAAAATAATAGCTTTAATGCTTGGAGGTGGGTCTTCTATTACTGCAGTAAAATACGGAAAAACAATCGATACCTCTATGGGTTTTACACCTGCTGAAGGGTTATTTATGTCCACAAGGAGCGGGGATCTGGATCCTTCAGTGATAACTTATATAATGAAAAGGGAAGACATGGATATAGAGGGGATAGATGATATGATCAATAAAAAATCAGGACTTTTGGGACTTTCAAAAAAATTCAAAGATTTTAAAGATATTGAAAATGGTGTACTAACTGGAGACCACGCTTGTATTAGAGCTTTTAACTCATATTGCTATAAGATTAAGAAATATATAGGCTCATATATTGCTGCAATGAATGGTGTGGACGTTATCGTATTTGGGGGTGGCATAGGTGAAAACTCATACATAGCAAGAAGAGAGATTCTAAAAGATATAGATTATCTTGGGATAGAATTGGATAAATCAAAAAACGAAATTACATTAAAAGAAGATTCTATATCTACTAATAACTCAAAAGTTCCTATATTTGTAATAAATGTTGATGAGGAAGTAATAATAGCCAGAAAAACTTATTCTTTGACTAAAAAATAGAAAAATGGATATTTTTTATTAGAGGAGGTCGGTATGAAACTAGTGTCATGTCAATCACCAATTGTCGGATAAAGTCTTCTCAGTTTTATTCTGGCATCATCAGCTGTAAACTGCCAATCCACCTTAGCCTCTTTATAAGTTTTAGCAATCTCTTCTATAAAATATGCCCAGTCATCCTTTTTTCTTCTTTCTGTAATACTTACCATACGCTTTCCTGCCAGAGGTTCACATGCAAGGAAAATATTGCACACGACGAATCGTTTATATTCATAGTTGTGTCTGGCTGGTCCTCCCTGTGCTTGGAGAATGGGGACTTTTGTCTCAGAGATAAGCTGTTTGGGTGATTCATCCATCTAGTAAATAAGCTTAAAAACTTTAATAGAAAGGAATTTGACTTTATGAGTGAGAATAATAATGTCTGGCAGATGACACTATCGCGTCTTGATGCCACCATGGATCTACTAAACCTTACCCCGGCATCAGAGAATATCTCCATACCCAAGGGATATCTATTCCATTGGCGGGGGCGGGTATGCCGTACCCGGAGGGGTAGCAGGCAAAACCGTAGAGATGGAGGTTGCCTCTGTAAATTATAAATTATTTTATAAAGATATAAATAGAGGG
>CAZKVA010000153.1:0-4222 GCA_964556035.1 uncultured Actinomycetota bacterium | reverse complement strand
ATTATTTTCTTTTCTATTAATTTCTTCCCTGAATACTTCATAGTATCTTTCCAGTTGGTTCTCTTCAGCTTCAGAGATACTTATATACATCTTATCCTTATATGGATAATGGTCCATCCTGAAAACATTTCTTTCCGGCCACCCACCATCATAGTAGGCTATATGCCACCAGTTTTTCATATTATCGATAGAATCTATGATATGAGTATTCATGCTATCATCAAAATGGTATTCCATATTGATTTTGCCTTCATCATCAAGATATACCAGTATGTCAAAAATGGAGAAAAAACCTTCATTAAAAATATCATCCCTTACAGTTTTTATATTGCCGGGGTCAAACTGGAAATCCCCTATATTACCTATCATGATATGGCCCTCCTGCCGGGACACCGTATCAGATATCTCTCCGACGATCTTATTTCCCTTATCATCTGATTGGAGCAGCGGCTCTTTTTCTTCACTTTCTTTATCCATGACCTGTTCGCCCTCTTCTGATTGTATAGTACCCTTACATGCAATTGTCAGATAAGAAAAGGCAAGCACTATGATAATAATTGTTAAGATCTTGATTGTCTTATTCATTTTCTCTTTACCCCCAGTAGGTTTTTTGAAGTCTTTAACACCCATCTCCAGTGAAGGATCAGGTGTATAAATAGTATTGTCCCGGTGGCTACACCGGACCAGCGGTGGATGAAATTTAAAAGCTGCGCATTAACGGGCCCTATATTGATTATGATATATGTTAAAATATTTGAAAACCTCATTGCACCAGTAGCAAGTGTTGTCAGACCCAGGAGGAATATTATCCAGTTTATTATATAATTTATTTTATTCTTGCTGATAATAATACCCTCCCTATTTAGTCGATAAATATAGTATAAATAAGGTATTGGATATTTTCAAATTTTTACAATACAGGCTCCTATTGCCTCCTGTAAAAAATATTCGACATGAGGCTAAAAAATACTTGACAAAGTAATAATTATATATTTAAATATATCAATATAGTTAATATTAAAAGAAGGATAGGATCATGAGTGATAAAAATATAAAAAAAGCTGTTAGGGAAGGTTATGCAAAGGTTGTGGCTGGCGGTTCCTGTTGTCCCGGGCCCATTACCAATTGCTGTGGACAGGAGGATCTTGTAAAGGAAATAAGTTCAAGCATAGGATATTCCAAGGACGATATGGATAAGGTTCCTGAAGGTTCCAATCTTGGACTTGGATGTGGAAATCCAATTGCACTTGCATCTATAAAAAAAGGAGAGATTGTCCTGGATCTTGGATCAGGAGCAGGGTTTGATTGTTTCCTGGCCGCAGACAGGGTAGGCCCCGAAGGGGAAGTGATCGGTGTTGACATGACTCCAGAAATGCTGGAGAAGGCAAGAGAGAATGCGGAAAAAGATAATGTTAGTAATATTGAATTCAGGTTGGGAGAGATAGAAAACCTACCGGTGGCTGATGGGGTGGTAGATATAATAATATCTAATTGTGTTATCAATCTATCAACAGATAAAGGCAAGGTTTTTTCAGAAGCATTCAGGGTGCTTAAGCCGGGTGGAAGGATCATGGTATCAGATATAGTACTTACCAGGGAGCTTCCTGATATGATCAGGAAGAATGTGTCGGCTTATGTAGGATGTATTTCGGGCGCAGTGATCAAGGAAGATTATCTGGGTGCCGTAAGTAAGGCCGGTTTTACAGATGTAAAAATATTGGATGAGACTAATTTTCCCATCAATTATATTGTAAGTGATGATACGGCGGTCATTATTAAAAATGATTTAAATCTGGACAAGGATGAAGTCAAAGATCTGGAAGAATCAGTTTTGAGCATAAAAGTCTCTGCTTTTAAGAAAGATATTGATTAGGTCATAAAAATATTATTAAAAAAGAGCCGGGGATCCAGTAATTATGCCTGAGAATGATTTAAAAAACATAGAAAAAATAATAAAAGCTTTAGCAGATAAAAACAGGTTGAGGATAGTCTATCTTCTAAGTGAAAAAAAAGATATCTGTGTTTGCGAGATCACTGATATCATAGGTTTGTCCCAGCCCACCATTTCAAGTCATCTGAGACTGCTCGAGAATGCGGGCTTGATAGAATCAGACAAGGACGGATTATGGGTCAATTATAATATCAATACCCGATCAGTACTTTTTAGCAGAAAACTGGTAGAAATGATCTGCAAAGATCTAAAGAAAGATAAACAAGCAATATCCGATGTGAAAAAACTAAAGGCTATAGATAGGGATATGATATGTCAGAGAGGACATAAGTGAGAAAGAAAATCAGTTTCTTTGACAAATATCTTTCGGTCTGGGTTATCTTATGCATAATTGCCTATAGCTGGGCCAAAGCCTGGAAACTTCCTCATAGCATTGCTGCTCCCGGAGCCATGATAGGAGCCAGTAATTTCTTTGAGCTGGCAGTTGCAGTAGCAATATCATTATTCGGCCTCCAGTCAGGGGCCACCCTTGTCACGGTTGTAGGTGTGCTTGTAGAGGTTCCTTTGATGCTCACTCTGGTAAGAATTGCCAATAATACAAAAGGGTGGTTTTGCCAGGCACCGCCAGAGTAAGGATCTTTATTAATATATTGTTACCCATTGGGATAATCCCTGTAAAAACTTTCTGGCTTTATCGCATTATCTACAACAGACCAGACCCATATCCCAAAGCTTATTATATTTGTAAATATAATAAATCCTATAAATGAACCACTGAAATAGTTTGTTCCATAACCCTAAAAATACTGCCAGAACTAATACTACTGTCTTACTTTTGACAGGGCATGAATGGGGTAGCCTGATATTTTTACTCATATCTTCGTTCTCGTCATCGCAGGTACCATATCGCTTCTTCCTTAAGCCTTGATCTGTTTAAAAATATCAGACTGTAAGCTCAGGTCCCAGTTCTCGGACAGGCTCCTAGGATTTCCCGTTCACTGAGCTCTTGCCTTTGAAGATGCCGCCCTTCTCAATAGCCAGTTGAGCCCTGTCCTGGATAAGGTTACCGATGAATTTACCAGTAGAAGTTATCTCCACTGATTCGGTAACATGCATATCTCCAGTGAAATGTCCCGATATAACTGCACTTTTAGTCTTAATATTGGATTTGACCTTTCCACTTTTGCCAATAGTCAGGATATTATCAGTATTTATATCTCCGCTGACTTCTCCTTCTATTTTTACTGATCCGGGAAAATATAGCTTCCCTTCTATCCTGGTTCCTTCCGCAATCAAAGTTTGCGATCTACTATAATCACTTTTTCCATTCAGCATTTTTATCCCTGTAGTTTATTTTTAAGTATAAAATAAATATAATAATATTTTTAACAAGTGTATTTTAATAAATAATTATAATATTAGCAATATATATAATGATAAATTTAACAAATTTTTATTATATAATATAATTAATATTTGTATAATTATATGTATTAATTTAAGTAAAATGACAAAAGCAATGGGGTTAAAGGAAAAAAGGGAAAAAAACCAAAGAAGATGTGATCCTGACAGTAAATAAGTTATTAAGATAATTAAGAAATAATTTTAAAAATACACTCTTTGCCGGGGGTATTTTATATTTAAACATGATGAGTGGCCAGGATTTTTTTTAAAGGAGGGTCAAAAATTTCAAAAAGCCCCAGCCACTTGATTTTAGAGACGCTTAGTGGTTTGAAAAGTTTTATCATTTTATGATTTTTTCAATAAATTTTCCCTTGACCGAAATAAATATCAATAGAAGTATTTGACACTTAAAATCTTTCTGTATAAAATTTACCACTACTTTTAAAAAAACTAAAAGTAATTATAATTTTAGGAACAAAAGCGGGAATCCTTAGGTTTTTTAAATCCGGGATGAGAGCTAATATTTTTTTGATTTTGTACATAATTTGTTATATGCTTTTTTCTAATAGGGTGGGACACATCCGAATTAAAGCCTGTGGAGAGAACAACCGCTGCACTGCAAGTTGACTCTGTGAAGCAGGAACCAAATCCCAAACGGGATGCATGGTAATTTATTGCCGTGAGGATATCACTATTGGTTGTGGTAGAATTTACAGTTTGTAAAGGCGGTGTAGCTCAGGGGTTAGAGCACTCGGTTCATACCCGGGGGGTCATTGGTTCAAATCCAATCACCGCTACCAAGGATTATTGTAATACCATCAAAGAAAGGATAAGGTATGGCTAAGGAAAAATTTGAAAGAACCAAGC
>CAZKVA010000152.1:0-4260 GCA_964556035.1 uncultured Actinomycetota bacterium | reverse complement strand
TATTGCGGTAAGCGATCTTTCCCCGGAACAAAAAATAGCAGGTAGAGGTTGGTAAGATACGGATGAAAAGATGGATTTTGAAGTATTAGCCCTGCAGGGGGATTTTAAAAAGTATATTTAAATACTTTAAAAGATGGACTTATTGTATCTGGTGGGGAAGGTACTACTATAAAAAATATTTGATATATAGGGAATAAATTATAATAAATTTATAATAGCAGAGTAGGGAATTAGATGTTTGTAGACCGAAAAGATGCAGGGGAAAAACTTGCTAAAGCATTACACCAATATAAAAACCAGGATGTTATTGTTTTTGCTATCCCCAAAGGTGGGGTAGAAGTAGCCTATGAAGTTGCTAAATATTTAAATGCCAAGCTAAGTCTACTTATATCTAGAAAACTACCACTGCCATCTAATCCAGAGGCAGGTTTTGGCGCTATTTCAGAAGACGGCAGTATTTTTATTTTTAATGATACATATGGTTGGCTGTCAGAAGAAGTTATAGAAAAGATAATAATTGAGCAAAAGAAGGAAATAAAAAGAAGAATAAAGGTGCTAAGAGATGGTAAATCTTATTTTCCGCAAGTAAAAATTACACTTTATCCCTATTTTTGTCCACACTAAAATTATTTTCATAATTTTCAATATATTGAGCAGACAGATCCTTCATCTGCTTCAGTATATTTTCTGCTTTTCTCATATTATTAATATACTTTCGTACCAGTTTTGCCTGCTCATCTGTCAGGGTCCTTGTTATTGTCTTTGAATTAACTTTACGGGTCCAGATATTATATGGTCCATGCCTTTTGCTTTTATCTTTATGGCACCGGCAGCCGGGATTGCCGCATGTCTTATATACTTTCATCACGCTTCCCGTAGAGATAAATCCCAATTTATCGATTTTTCTCTTAAGAATAGAATATTTTTTATGATACTTATCTTTTTTCATATAAACCTTCTTGACTATATACCTGAAGTAGTATATACTACAGGTATTAGAAAGTCAAGCTTTTTATAGGAGGCAGTATGGGAACCGGAGATAGTCTTAAACTGGATTCAAAAGCAATCAGCGTACTTCCGGTCATAAATAAATTCATTGACCGCATTGAACTAAAGAAGCTTCTTTTAAGCTATATTCCTTCAAAACAAAACCAGAAGTTATCGCATGTGGATGCGATTTTAATCTTTGTTAGAAATATCCTGCTTGAGCGGGAACCGCTCTACAAGCTATCAGAATGGGCGGCCGGCTTTGACCCCTGCCTTGTGGGACTTAATGATATGGACCCGCAAGTTTTAAACGATGACCGCGTGGGAAGGAGCCTTGATGCGCTCTTTGATGCAGACAGAGCCTCGCTTTTAACCAATCTTGTCCTAAAAATAATAGATGAATTTAAAATAGAGCTATCCCAGCTTCATAATGATTCTACTACAGTAACTGTCTATGGGCAGTACAAAAAGGGAAACTCAAAGCGTAATGGCAAGATCTCTATTAGTCTGCTGCGCGGCCATAACAAAGATTACCGCCAGGATCTAAAGCAGCTTCTTTTTACCCTTACTGTAAGTAGAGACGGCGCCGTTCCCATTCACTACAAAAGTTATGATGGAAATATCACTGATGACAGGACCCATATTCAGACCTGGGAGGCGCTAAGGAGGATAACGGTGGCAAGTGACTTTATTTATGTCGCCGATGCAAAGCTTGCCACAAGGGAGCAAATGACATATATCGCAAAAGAAGGCGGAAGGTTCATATCGGTTCTTCCCGAGATACGAAAAGAATGCGGCCAGTTTAAATCATGGATAAGATCCAGCAATATAGAGTGGCAAAAGCTTGAGGTAAAACCTGGCAGTAGAAGTTATGACAGTGACCATCTGTACTGGGGATATGAATGTCCCATACCGTCAGAAGAAGGATACCGCATTATCTGGATATTAGATAGCTTAAAGCAGGACCTTGATGGACAGAGAAGACAGTCCAGGATAGAAAAAACCATAAAAGCTCTGGGTATCCTTAAAGGCAAGGTAGGTACAAGAAAATGGAAGAGTAAAAAACAGATAGAGAAAGCCGTAGAAGATATTTTTACAAAATACCAGTCAGGGCGCTTCTTTGATTGGAATATGGTGGTAAAAGAGGTTGAAACCTACAGGCAGAAGAAAAAGGGCCGGCCGTCAAGCGATACCGAATATGTAAAGATTGTAAAAAGACAGTGGACATTTGAAGTGATGCCAAATGGTATTAAAATACAGGACGATGCCGCTACCGACGGGATGTTTCCCCTTATTACAAATATTGAAGCAAGTGATCTTTCTATGAGCAAGATTCTTGAAAAATACAAGTTCCAGCCCTATATTGAAAAAAGGCATCAGCAGTTTAAGAGTGTATTTGAGGCTGCCCCTGTATTTCTAAAACTCCCTCACCGTATTGAGGCCCTTATGTTTGTATATTTTATTGTTCTTACCCTAAATGCACTGATAGAGCGGGAGCTGCGCCTTGCTATGGCCAGTGAAGGTATCGGGTCCCTGCCTCTGTATCCTGAAAATAGAAGGTGCAAGTATCCGACAACTGCCAGGATAATAGATCTGTTTTCAAACCTAAGAAGGCACGTACTGTTTGATGGTGGTAAAGAGATCAAATGTTTTTACGATCCAATTTCTGAGCTTCAGGAACAAATTCTTGATTTATTTATTGTATCCAAAGATAATTACACTGGTTGACGGAAGTAAAATGCAGGAAAACTGTATTTTTTACTTGCGGAAAATCAGGTAAATCTCTACCAAATATAGCAAATAGAACGGTGATATTGGTTGATGATGGACTGGCTATGGGTTCTACTATGAGGGTATCTATTAAGCTATGTAGAAATAAGAGAGCCAGAAAGATTATAGTAGCGGTTCCGGTTGCTGGAAATAGAGTTGCGGAGGAAATGGCAAGATTAGCAGATGGAATTGTAGTATTAGAGAAGCCAGAGATTTTCCAGGCCGTAGCCCAGGTTTATATTAATTGGCATGATATTAAAGATTCTGAAGTTATTAACATATTAAAACAATGGAAGAATGACACTTCTAAGTAGCTATGTTAAAAGAAGCATACCTTTACCAAAAAAGAGAAAATAATAAAGTAAGTTGCAATTTATGCAGTCACCGGTGTTTAATTGAAGAAGGAAGCTACGGCAAGTGTTCTGTTAGAAAAAATATTGACGGCACACTCTACTCCTTAGTATACAGGAAGCTAATTTCAGAAAATGTTGATCCTGTTGAGAAAAAACCTCTTTACCATTTTTTACCAAAAACCCTTACCCTTTCCATAGCTACTGTGGGTTGTAACTTTAAGTGTTTTTTCTGCCAGAACTGGGAAATTTCACAACTCCCTGGTGATTACGGAAAAATTGAAGGTAGAGATGTTTTACCTGAAAAAATAGTAGAAGATGCCATAGGCAGCCATTGCCAGAGTATCTCCTATACTTATACAGAGCCAACAATTTTCTTTGAATATGCTTATGACACAGCTAAAATAGCTAAGGGGAAAAATTTAAAAAATATATTTGTTACCAATGGCTTTATGACCAAAGAATGTCTGGAGATGATTGAGCCTTATCTGGATGCTGCCAATATAGATCTTAAAAGTTTTTCAGATGAAACTTATAAAAATAAAATGGGAGGCAGGTTAAAGCCGGTATTAGATAATATAAAGCTTATGAAGGATTTGGGCATATGGATTGAAGTTACCACTCTTATTATTCCTGGCCTTAATGATTCAGACAAAGAACTAAGGGGTATAGCAGAGTTTTTAGTTGAGATAGATCCTGGCATACCCTGGCATATTAGTGCTTACTTTCCCACATATAAATCTAAGATTCCCCCTACTGGAAGTGATATAATAAATAAAGCCTTAAAGATTGGAAAAGATTCTGGTCTTAAATATGTTTATGGGGGAAATATTTAATTACCCAAAATCAATTATTAAATCTTATAATTTAAGAAACTTTTTGGAGGTTAAAAATGAATAACAGGATAAAAGAAATACTCAGTTGGTATAGTAGCAGCAATCCAGGAACACTTAGAAACCTATACAGATTCTTAATGCAGGGTAAACTTGGAGGTAGTGGCAAAATGGTAATACTTCCTGTTGATCAAGGATTTGAGCATGGACCAGCCAGGAGCTTTGCTCCAAATCCACCTGGCTATGATCCAAATTATCATGTCAAACTGGCAATTGACGCCGGGTTGAATGGGCACGTAGCACCACTTGGTTCAATAGAA
>CAZKVA010000151.1:0-4358 GCA_964556035.1 uncultured Actinomycetota bacterium | reverse complement strand
TGTTACAAAATTGTAACAGCTTGAAACTACTTTTACAAGGGGCTATCAGACCTTAAGATCCAATATATTTCCATCTATTAAAAATTGGTGTTTGCATCCCCCGCATCTCAGCTTGTCTCCGGATAATGTGAGGTTTTTACTGTGGCATGAGGGACATATAAGAATATCTGAAAAATTTGAGAGGTTTTCCTGAAGAAGATCTCCAAAATACTGCTTTCCATTCTCGCTACCCGACTTTCTGATGTCCAGTGGAGTCTGTTTGCCAGCATCATGGAAAGGTTTCTTACTACTATCAGATAAAGATTTATCTCCGCTTTCTGTCAATATCAGGTTTTCATTTTCTCCGGATTTTCCTTCTGCGAGATCTCTGCCTCCGGATGATGCATTTTTTATTAAATACCCTTTTATAAATATACTGGGGCCCCAGGTAATAAATGAAAATATCTTCTGGTATATATTTTCAAAGAATAGAAGAAGCTTGTTTCCAAAGATCTTTTTAAGAATACCAAGCCTGAAATTAGAAACACTGATTATTCTTTCTATCCTGATATTTCTTTCCCCAAGTTTTCTGTATATCTCTTTAGGATGATAGTTTCTTATTGTCTCACCGATCTGTGATGGAGCCGGACCAAATGGAGAGGTGTCCATTTTACCTATCATAAATCTTAATATATTTTTTAAATTCCTTTTATTTGCAAATTCAAACAGGTAAAGACTGCCGACTTTTAAGATCCTTTTTACTTCGTCAAAATATTTTTCAGGCCTGTCAAGGTGGTGCACCACTCTTACAGTGAGTACTGTATCTGCAGAATCATCTCTTATGGGAATTGCTGTGGCATCAGCAGACACAAAAAGGACATTTAAAAGCTTCTCCGGATTATCTGAAAAAAACCGGCTGATCCTGTCCCTTGCATTCCTTAAGTTTTTCATGGAATAGTCAATAAGGACCACTTTTTGGAACTTGCTGTATTCATTAAAAAGTCTTGCATACCCACAACCAATATCTATAAAGAGTTTATTTGAAGGATCCACGCCCTTTAACATGGACCGTAGGGCCATCCTTTCAGATTGGTCCTCATAGTATCTTTTATCATCTTCCCAGAATTCTTGGTAATCATAGCTTTCATAATCTGATTTTCTGATCGGCAATCTTTACCTCTTTTTAAATCTATTAATAGTCAATCAAATATTTTATCTTAAATAACACCAAACTGTAATCAAATTATGTGTAAATCTTTGCCAGTTTCAACCTCTACTTGCTATAACTTTATAAATTTCTCTTCTATGCCTGATCCCTAATATGGTGATTTCTTTTTTTACTACTTTATAAACCACCCTATAATCGCCGATCCTTAATTTCCGAAAACCTTTTAGGGTTCCCTTTAATGACTGGCCATATCTTATCGGGTCAATAAGGAGCCTGGATTCAATAGCTTTTCTAATCCTTGATCTTGAAAACTTGTCCAGTTTATTGAGATCTTCTTTTAATTTCTTATGATATTTGACAATATAGGGCAAACCTATCTCCACACTTCATCATGAGACAGGGAATCTTTTTTAGAATATGTTTTTTCCCTTCCTTCAGCAAACTTAATAAGGGCTTTATCCTCTTCAAGATCTTCCTTCTCCAGCATATTTTTAAGATATTTTTCAACTATTTCAGACACTGTAACATCCTTTTCAGCAGCTTTAATTTTTATCTTTCTTCTTATTTCTGGATCCAAAACAACTGTTAATCTTTCTTTATTCATAATATCATCTCCTAAAAGTAGTATTTTATACTAGTATCATATCATAAAAGTAGACTATAATGTAGGAGATCGATTCTATATAAATATTGGGGTGACATCCAGCCACCCCTTCTTTTTAAAATTTTATCAGACTTTGACTTTTTCCTTCTTCTTTTTACTTCCTTCATCTTCCCTGATAAAGTCTGCCTCCTCTTTATCATATACGATTTTACTAAATTCTAGACTTGCAGCGATTATGTCTGCTGTTACATTTATGATATTGAATTTCTTACCTTCCTTATTCTCCCAGCTCCTTAAGTTCATATGACCGCTGATAAGTACCCTGTCGCCTTTTTTTAATGAGGATGCACAATTTTCGGCCATACTGTTCCAGCATGAAATATTAAAGAAATCGACATTTTCAGTTTCACTACCTTCCTTATCTGTCCATTTTCTATTGACTGCCAGTCCCAGCTCACATATGGCCACACCTTCATTTGTAAATTTTAGTTCCGGGTCCCTGGTAAGATTTCCAACCAACCCTATTTGATTTAACTGTCCCATAAAACCTCCTTTGGTTTAAGATATGTGTTCATTATTTTTTTACTTTCTTTCCTGATTATTTGATTTAGTTATTTTGTGTCTATAAAACTAAATTCGTAATATCTGTACAGTCCCAATCGCCTGTCCCATGGATAAATGACCTCAGCTGAAGATGCAGATCTTATATTCCATGCATCACCAGTGAATCTGTCCAGGAGAAAAAGCTTTACCTCACTGGCCGCAGATACTGTTACCATATCATAAGTTATATTTAATGATTCCAGTCTACACATATAACTACCGGCCATCTTCTCTGCAATACTCTCCAGCTCCCGATACTCAAAAAAGACCATCTCCTGTGCTACAGCTAATGCTGCTGCATCAGCAGCATTTCTAGTACGCTCCCGGCAGATGAGGATCCTGCACACATCCAATATCCCGGTAAACAAGACCATGAAAACTAAGACCATTACCAGGATAACCACGGCACTGCTTCCGTCCTGCCTTCCTCTTATTATCTTTACCATCATCCACCCTCCTGTCGGAATATAAATAAATATGTATATAGTATTTTTTTTACTATTGCCATATTTACTGACACTCCATCCTCATGCTGCTTTCACCTTTTAAAAATATCTTCTTACCTACTGCATCAGAAATGATGATCCAAAAACCACCATAGGAGCTATCGTCAGTAAGACTTACTGTAACAATATCTCCGAGTCTCCTCTCTCCCTCATTACCGGGTTGGATTATAATATCAGGAACTGCACCTTTTTTGGATCCACAAACTTTTATTACAGCCTGAATGGCCATCTTATTGGAGTTTGTAGTGGACACTACTCTCACACCCTCCCTTGCTGCCTGCTGCAATATATTTTTCCTATAAACCATTTGACCAGACTGTGAGACAACCAATATCGCTATGATGATAACAGGTATTAGAAGAACAAATTCCAAAGTTGCCTGTCCTTCATCTACCCAGAGTGAGGACCTGAATAATCCTGGTCTTTTCACTATTTCATCCTCCTTTTCTCATGGGCAGGATGAGCGCACCTGCCCGTTTGTATTTAAATAATAATGCTCTACTAAAGCCTGGTTGTCTCCAGTCTGACTGCTTTCTGCCGGTTAAACGATATGGAAAACTTCTTCCTGGTGATCCCCGATCTCATACGGAATAGATCACACCATACCTGAGATCTTTTCAAATACATTAGAAATTATCTCGGTTATGTGGGGCTTTCCAACAGCGATCAGTACCGCTGAGATGACAATTGCTATCACTGTCACCATGGCATACTCAAGGGTTGATTGTCCGCTCTGGCACAGAATCAGCCTTTTCTTTAAATAATCAGATACTTTTAGTATTGTTTCCATGTTCACCTCCTTTCCCATGGTTTTGGAGATTTCCTTAATGTTCCAAAATCTTCTATTTGTACATATGCATATTTACATTAATAATTTACCATATTATTATAATTATGTAAATGCATAAATATATAAATTAGATAGAAACTATTCAGGAGGAATAATGAAAAGAATCAGATAAACTAAATGGAATTTGTTAGAAGAAAACTGAGTCTGTTAGTTTCGTTATATTTCAAATAAATTAATCCAGTATGAGTCTAGATATATGGGGTTAAAAGGGGGTCATGGTCTTTTGACGTTACCCCCAAAAACTAGTGCAATTTGAAACTTAGTATCTTGGACGACTATTGATAGTTCAGATTACTGACATTATAGGTGAACTAGTTTTTGGGGGACCCTCAATTTTAACTTCTTCTACAACATTGATATCTAATATGTTAATATCTATTATATTGGGAGCCTGCTCAGGAACTGGGCCTAAGACTCCTGGAAGAGAGAGTGGAAATAGTTTGATGGATCCTTAACATGATTAATTCTTTTAGAAAAATTATAGCTATTCTTATTATCATTATTTTACTTATTCCCTTTATCTCGTCCTGTGACCCGACTTTTATCGATGTATATACACAGCTAAATACTGATTATTCAGGGACCAGGACAACTGACATTGCAGTAAAGACTGATTATATAGAGAAAGGCGAAGTCGCACTTTCACAA
>CAZKVA010000150.1:0-4380 GCA_964556035.1 uncultured Actinomycetota bacterium | reverse complement strand
TCCTGATATGGGAAGGTTTACCATAGATGGAAACCAGATATTTAATGGAAAACCTATCGATAAACTGGATTTTGCAAAGGATCCCATAAAAGCTGTCAGGAATTCCCATATATCCGGAATACTAAAAAATTTTTCCGGGAAGACAGGACACATAGGACTGGAGACCATAAGAAGGGGGCACAAAGCAGTTAAGGAGACTGTAAAAGGTCTGATAGGCGGGGACAGGTCCTTAATAATCTTTGACAGTAAGACCAATGATGATATTGATCTAATAACTACAAGTCTAGCCGGACAGGAAAAACAGGTATTGTGGTGCGGTTCCCTTGGCCTTATGCGAAGTCTCGGAAAGATTTTTTTTGGAAAGGAAAGCTTCCCCAGGCTTAGGAGCGCCAGAGTTTATAAAAATAAAAAAGGTATGATCGGTTTTTCAGGCAGTGCCTACAGAATAACAAAGGAGCAGCTAAGCAAAGCCGAAAGAAATGGATACCTGGAATGGATAAGGATCCAGGATACTTCGATAATGAACCTTAAGAGGAATGTGGAAAAAGAAAAACCAGATGAGATAATAAAAAAAATCAGGGAGCTGGCATCATCCGGAAGCGTATTCATATCCGTAGAGCCCGGTGAAAAGACTGACGGGAATGATCTGGGAGAAAGGATCCTGGAGCTTTTGTCAGCTATAGCAGAAAGGGTGCTATCCGGAGAATTTCTGAAGACAATACAGAGGATAATCATCATAGGAGGAGACACAAGTTTCAGGATACTTAAAAAACTCGGAGTGAACCGTCTTTTAGTTCTGGGAATGCTGGAACCCGGGATTAGTTTTTCAAGAATAATGGACGGAGACATTGGGGGTATTGAACTATATATGAAAGGCGGATCAGTCGGCGGGCAAGATACGGTAATAAATATGTTAAGTGCTGTATGATCAGGGACCGGATCAATGAGGCCGGTATTAGATGTTTTTGAGGGATATATAATACAAATTCGGAGGGATACAACTGGAATTGATTGATAGTAAAGATAATTGGAAGGAAAGCAGGGTGTAAATGGAAAAGCCGGTAGTAGGGATTACGATGGGAGATGCTGCAGGGATCGGACCGGAAATAATACTCAAGGCTTTGGAGGACGGCAACCTTTACGGGATATGCAGACCTATGGTGCTTGGCGATATAAGGGTAATGGATCAGATAAGAGATATCTGTGATGTAAGACTTAGATTAAAAACTGTGGAAAGTCCTGAAGAACTTATTGCCAGCGCAGGTACAGTCGAGATCATGGACTATAATGATGTGTCCACCAAAGATTTTAAATTCGGAGCTATAAATCCCATATGTGGGAAAGCAGCTGTCAGGTACACTATTGAAGCAGGCAGGATGGCACTTGGCGGAAGAATAGGGGCCATGGTCTCTGCACCATTAAATAAAGCTTCCATGAGGGAAGCAGGATATCAGTACGAAGGCCAAACACAGATACTGGGAGAACTTTCAGGGGTAAAAAACTACGGGATGATCCTTGTCCTTGAGGACTTGAGGATAATGATGTACAGCACTCATATGCCGCTGTTAGATGCAATAAAAAAGATAAGCTATGAAGGTGTTCTGGAGAAGATAGAACTGGCCGTTAAAGGAATGCAACTTTTTAAGATCAAGGATCCTTCTATAGCAGTATCAGCAATAAATCCCCATGCCGGTGAGGGTGGACTTTTCGGTCGCGAGGAAATAGACCATATTGGACCTGCTATTGAAGCTTCCAGGAAAAAGGGAATGAATATCATCGGGCCGGTACCCGCAGACATTGTATTTGACAAAGCAAGGAAGGGTGAATATGACCTGGTAATAGCAATGTATCATGACCAGGCCAATATGGCTGTCAAGCTTCTTGGTTTTGGAAGTGTCGTGACACTCCTTGCCGGTATTCCTTTCATAAGGACATCGACTGGCCACGGGACCGCTTTTGATATTGCCGGTAGGAATATGGCAGATGGGACGAATCTTTTTAAGGCCATTGAGCTTGCAGCAAAACTTGCAGGAAACAGCCAGTTTATAAACTAATATTATTAGTATAAGATAAGTAAATCATATAAAGGATTAAAATGACTACTGGAGAAATAAAGGAAAGCATCACAGAGTATTCAAACCTTCTTTACCAGAGGGGACTTGTAGGGGCTGCAGGTGGGAATGTAAGCATAAGGGAAGGAGACAATATCCTTATAACTGCAGGAGGAAAATCGTTAAGAAATATCACTACAGATGAAATACTTGTGCTGGATATGCAGGGAAAACTTATTGAAGGCAGAAAGGATCTCAAACCCTCAAAGGAAGCTTCACTGCATATAAACATTTATAGAGCAAGGGAAGATGTGGACTGTGTTATACATGTACATCCGGTATATGCGACTTCATTTGCTGTAAGCGGGGAAACTATCCCGATGGTTACTGCATCTTCAAAACTGAAACTTATAGGGATCCCCTTCATAGAATATGCTGACCCAGGTTCAGATAAACTTGCGGCTCAGGTGTACCAGGGCGTTAGCCGTGCCCCGTTGAATACCTGTGCTGTACTTCTTGAATCACATGGACTGATAGCTTTTTCAAGTGGAATTGAAAACTGTTTTAATATTGCTGAGCTTGTGGAAGAGACTGCGAGGATAGCATATGTCTCCGGCCAGATAAAGAAGCTATAAAAACAAAAAAAAGGAGATTAAGATCAGGATACATGACCTGTCAATGAAGATAAGCAATAGCTTGCCCTGTTATCCCGGAGATCCAGTGGTCAGGGTAGAGCCTGGGCTTATAATGGAGGAAAAGGGTGTTAATGTATTATCTCTTTGTATGGGAACCCACAGCGGTACTCATATAGATGTCCCGCTCCATCACCTTGATAAAGGAAAAAGCCTGGATGATATACCCCTGGAAAAATTTATGGGAGAAGCGGTCTTTCTTGGCATGCCTAAAAAAGACGATCAGGCTATAACAGTCGGTGACCTTAAGAATTGTGACATAAGGTCCGGTGATATTGTAATAATCTGGACGGGCTGGGAGAGGAAAAAATACCAGGAGGATTATTTTAAAGGATTTCCGTATTTTGAATCCGGTTCAGCAGATTATCTTATATCTAAAAAAATAAAATGTATTGGAGCTGATATTCCCTCGGTCGATGGTCCCGGGACAGGAGGGGTTTTTCATAAAAAGATACTTTCAGCAGAAATAGGCATCATTGAAGCACTTATCGGTCTCAGACCATTATCCGGCAAGAGAATGTTCTTTTCGGCCCTCCCTCTAAATATAGAGGACGGTGACGGAAGCCCGGTAAGGGCTGTTGCTGTAGAGGGGTTAAGATAGGCTATATAGCAAGGGGAGGATAAAGCAATAAAGTTTACAGATAATATAATATATCCGAATCCCTAAAAACAGGATATTGGATCCTGTGTAAACGAATAAAGATAGATAAATTTTAACAGGAGGTCAGAAATGAGTGAGGAACTATTTGGTAACTATCCATTTCCACCGGATAAAAAGAAACCGCTTCATATCAGGAGGGACCTGATAAGGAAATTTATCTATCCGGACCAGCGGCCGCATTTCAGCGATCTGAACAATCTTTATGTAAGTACCGATAAACTTACTGTGGGGACATGGCAGTTGGGTCCAGGAGGGACATATGATCCTCCGGACCTTCATGCAGGTGATGAAGTATATTATGTCACTGAGGGAGTTCTAACCGAGCATAATCCGGTACTTGGCGAGTTCATGCAGGTCAGGAAGGGAGAGGCTCTGCTTCTTCCCGAAGGTGGGTATCACAAGGGTTATAATTTTGGACAGGGGATAATGAATGTACTGTATATCATAGCACCCAAAATATGGCTCGATCAGGAACCGCCAATGGATTTCGAGGGCAGTAATATGAAGATGTATAAGGGGTCCAATAATGCTAATCTTCCTGATTATCCGCAGATACCGCAGTGGAACATCCATGGGACGACAGATGATATAGGAAGGTGGCCGGTACCGGGACCAGAATGTAGAAAGGAACCAATTCTTTTCTACCATATTACTGAGGAAAAGAAACTTATCAATATCCATGGTACTGAATATCCGATGTTGGTAAAATTTTTTGTATCAAATGATCTTTGCCATATGGGTGAATTTATACTTCCCGCAGGAGGTGTGGGCTGCAGGGCTTCTGAGCCGGACAGCCACAAAGGCGATTGCTGCCTGAACATAGAAGAAGGCCCTATCACAGTTTTTCTTCCTGATACAAAAGAAGCTTTTGAGGTGCTACCGGGCGAGGCTATGTTTATACCAGAAGGCATAGTCTATCAACTTATAAATTATACTGAGCACATGGTAAAAGCGATTTTTTCCATTGCTCCAGGAC
>CAZKVA010000149.1:0-4392 GCA_964556035.1 uncultured Actinomycetota bacterium | reverse complement strand
ATTTTGCAAGTGCTATGGATTTACAAAAAGATTGATTAAGTTTATATTTAGACTCTGAAATGATTTGTCTAGAATATAGTAAGTATCTAAGAGTTTTTTAAATTATTATATGCAGAACATAAAGATAATATGTAAATAGGAGCATCTTAAGATGAATATACCTGAAGGTACGATCGTTGCCATGCTTACCCCTTTTGATGACAGGGGCAAAGTAAATGAAGCCGAAGTGCGAAAGCTTGTAAATTTCTTAATAGATAAAGGTGTAGACGGAATATTTCCTGTAGCTTCCTGCGGTGAGTACGCGCATACCGATATGGGAGAAAGAAAATTCCTGATCGATATAGTAATGGACCAGGCCGCCGGAAAAGTAGATATAATCCCTGGAACCGGAGCTACATGCTATCATCAATCAATTGAACTGGCAGACTATGCCCGTGAAGCAGGCTGCGCAGCAGTTGTTCTTCACGGTCCCTATTTTTTCCAGAACAGCCAGGAAGTGGTAGAGGGACATTTAAGGAAAGTTGCTGAATCTGTAGATATTCCTATTTTTCTATATAATATCCCCTTCTTCGCTAATGAGGTTACGCCGGCAATGGTTGAAAACCTTTGCGGTATGAAAAACGTTGTAGGCGTTAAAGACTCCTCCGGGAATATGGTAAATGTCATGAATTTAATTGAGATGACAAAAAAAGTCGATCCTGAATTCAGGGTACTTGTAGGCGCCGAGGAGATAATGCTCCCATCACTTATGATGGGTGGAAGAGGCTGCATGACAGCCACTGCCGGAATATTTCCTGAGTTTATGACCGGTATCTGGAAATCTTATAAAAACGGTAATCACCAGCTGGCCTGCAATTTTCAATTTGCCATACTGCCGCTTATAAGGGAGATGAAAACTGTAAACTTCCCTCAGGGATTTAAAGAAGCAATGTCGCTCAGGGGAATTGATATGGGAAAACCAATGATGAATTATCCTCCTGAAGCTCTTGCAAAAATAGCGGATCTTAAGGAAAGGTTAAAAATCGATATGACTTCCCTTCTATATGAATATTTCCCGGGAATACCGCTAAATTACAGAAATGATGAGGATATTTCCAATAAATATAATTATCCCGAAGCCTGCACCAATGCCGGAGAAAAGAAATTCGAAGACTGCATTCAATGCGGAATGTGCGATGGAACAGCAGAATGCACACCTGAGGCAAACCCTTCACTGGATTATGATATTTCTAAAAAATCACAGGCGAGTTTGAGCAAAGAAGAGATCGAATCTATCGTGGGTGAGACAGTAAAAAGAATCAAAGACAATATTTAGGACAGGAATAGACATGATCATAGGATTTATCGATAGCTTAAGTTCAAAAAAATGGTTATCCGGCATAGGACAATCAAATAAGATAATCAACATCATAGAGAAAACAGATTTTACAAAAAAAGATGATGATACCTATAAAATCGATTCTGATGATCTTTACTATATCCTGACCACATATAATACTTCTAATAATATTGAAGAAAAACCTGCAGAAGCTCACCGGAAATTTATCGACCTGCAGTATATCCTGTATGGAGAAGAAAAAATAGGATATTCAGACTACAGGAATCCCAAAATGCTGCTAAAAGATTATGACAGGGACGATGATGTCGAGTTTTTCAAACGGATAGAGGATGAGAGCTTTTTTGTCCTAAAAAAAGGCATGTATGCTGTTTTCTTTCCTGAAGATGTCCATAGACCCGGACTTACAAATAAGGAGACCCGGGGAATACGTAAGGTGATCTTTAAGATACCGGTTTAACTTTTTATCTTATTTTTTAAACTGGTTATAATGTAGAATATCTTCCAACCTACGCTTGGGAACATGTAATGTCCCGGATCTATCTTTATAATATTTTATCGAGGAACCCTTTTCTATATCCTCCGGTACTGGTTTTTCCAAAGGGTAGCCTAAAGCAAGTACCAGTTCTACCGAAAGATTTTCAGAAACATTTATTATATTACCAATTTCCTTCTTTTTAAATGCACCAATCCAGCAGCACCCCATCCCTTCTTCTTCGGCAACAAGATTCATATTTTCAACACTTGCTCCTATATCTCTTTCAGGAGCAGGATTTATTTTTTTATCTGCCAGTATAATAATATATACTGCTGGTCTCTCATCCTCTCCTGGATCACCTTCCGGTTTTATATATCCTGCCCATGCAATATTTGGAAATATTTTTTTCTTTAAATCTTCATCATCTATAATAAGGTATTCAAGTGGTTGAAGATTTGCAGCTGATGGAGCAAGCCTTCCTGCATTTACTATCTTTTTTAGTATTTCGGGATCTATTTTCTTCTGATCAAACTTCCTTATGGTCCTTCTTGAAATAATTGCTTCATAAATTCCCATTCTATCTTCCTCTCCGTTTCTTCAACTGTCTTAATATCAGGATGGCCTAATGATTCTTTTCTCTTAATATATCCTTTATATCCCTTAGTTCATTCAATATATCCTTACTTACAGTTTCGCCACCAGAAAGTAGTTCCTTTTTTATCCTACCGGAACCAGTATAATTAAGATCCTTTATATTCTCGATTATTACTTCCCTGACTTTTTCAAGGTCCCTTATGCCGGCTAATTTAAGTTCTGCCTTCTCTCCCTGCTTTCCTGCTGCTCCAGCAGTCTGCACATGTATTGTACCGATATTGTAAAGTCTCTGCAGGGGCCCCCTGGTTATATCTACATTTGTGATCTTTGAATAAGGGACTGTTACATATTTTTTCCACACAACTCCCCCGTGCATCTTTACTCCATCATCATCAATTGTATATTCGAGCGCCTTGAAGGCTGCAGGTATCCAGATGACTACAAGTATCATGATGACCAGCCAAATAAACAGGAAGACACCAAAGAATATTAAGATATCTCCTACAAAAAATGGGGCCACTATCCAAAATGGTGTCCCTATAGCAAAGACTATTACCCAGGTTATAAACCAGAGTGTCCTTTGCTCTCTTTCAGGCTTTAATGTGAGCTTTTCCATTATATTCTTTCCCTTATAAGATTTATTCTAATTACTTATAAGTATACTGATTAGTATAGGATCCGCAAAAGATTAATCAGTGTTCTAAGATAAATAATAGTTTCTTTCCTCATTTTTTTGAATTTCTAATTTATTATTAATATAATAGTAATAGTAGTATAATAAGGAGGAAAAATATATTATGAAGAAATTGATAACTTTAATATTAATATTATCATTAGTAGTATTCGGAGCACTCTATACTGCTGGGTGCAAACAGTCGGGATCTAATGAAACAATAGAAGTTGTATCTGAACCGGAGGGTGGAACCATGAAGAATACCGAGACTGCTGTTCTTGGTGGAGGCTGCTTCTGGAGCATGGAGGCAACATTTTCCCAGCTAAAAGGAGTAGTGGATGCTGAAGTGGGCTATGCTGGAGGTTTTAAGGAAAATCCAACATATGAAGAGATGAATCAAACTGACACAGGTCATGCTGAGGTAATTAAAGTCACATTTGATCCAGGGGTCATTAGTTATGATAAGCTGCTTGAGGTATTTTTCTATGTACATGATCCTACCACTTTGAACAGACAGGGAAATGATGTTGGAACACAATACCGTTCTATAATCTTGTATGCTGATCCTGAACAGGAAAAAACTGCAAGAGAATATATTAAGGATCTTGAAGAGAAGGAAGTATTCCAGGATCCAATAGTCACTGAAGTCGAGCCTTTGGATAAATATTTTACAGCAGAGGATTATCACCAGGAATATTTTGAAAACAATTCTTCACAGTCTTACTGTGCATTTGTCGTCGCTCCAAAAATTGAAAAGTTTGAAGATAAGTTTGCAGATTGGATAAAATAATATTATAAGTAGTTTTGACTACTTATTTAGATCAAAAAGTTCGAGTCCCCTGTGGGCTACCATTTTTGACTTAAACAGGTAGAAAATTGCTGTATTTGATCACAGTCGCTGACGAAGTCGATAAGATACCTGAAGAAAAGAACATTTCTATTTTTTGGGTGGCATACAAAGCATAGATACTGTTTATCACGGAAGTTTATGCAATAATTTATCACTTAGGCATTATTTTTACTGGTACTTTATTTCAATAATTTTAAAATATTATTTTTAGTCATTAATTCAGCTTCTTCTGGATTTTCCAGGAATGGTTTAACATCTTTGGTAATATCTACAAAATCTACTTTCTTAATCTTATCTCTTAATAGCTCTTTCCATTTATTATTATCCACCTTTAACTTTATCCCTTCAGTTTTGAATATTGCTGATTCTAACATTCTATAATTTGGTTCTATTTTATCAGTTCTTGTTAAATACCAGACCATGTCATAGAAGTCTCTTCCCTTCTCATATTTCTTGTAAAG
>CAZKVA010000148.1:0-4426 GCA_964556035.1 uncultured Actinomycetota bacterium | reverse complement strand
TATTATCTTATTTTTCCGTATAAGGGACCATAATTTTTGCATGCAAGATAATCTGCAGATTCCTTATTGTAGGTACCAAAAGCATTCCATGAACTTGGCCTGAATATTTTATCTTCATCAATATTATGCATGCAGACAGGAATCCTTAGCATTGATGCAAGTATTATAAGATCAAACCCAATATGGCCGTAGCTTACTGCCCCATGATTGGCTCCCCAATTATTCATCACCGAATACACGTCAGTGAAGGCTCCCTTACCGGTAAGGCGGGGTACAAACCAGGTCGTTGGCCACGTAGGGTTAGTCCTGTTATCCAGCGCATCATGAACTTTATCAGGCAGCTCAATGGTTTGGCCCTCAGCGATCTGCAATACCGGTCCCAGACCCTTAACAAGATTCAATCTGGACATAGTTACAGGCATGCCGCTTTTTGTTGTAAAATCTGTTGAGAATCCCCCACCTCTGAAGTAACCGAGGTCCGCAGGCCTGAAAAGAGTGGCATCTATACACTTATTTATCTCGTCTTCAGTTATTTCCCAGAAAGGTTTAATGGCAGGCACTCCATCTATTTCTTGTTGTCCCGTGCCGTCCAGGGCAGTAGATCCTGAATTGATGAGGTGGATTATTCCATTTTTAGATATTTCCTTAAGATCATGTCCGGTAACCCGCTTAACAGCATCAGGACTCCAGTAAGTCCTTACATCTGAAAAAATTTGAGCAGTATTTGTAAGCAAATATCCAAATAGCATTGAGATACCGTTTAAGCAATCATTTTCTGTTGCCATAATATATGGTTGTCTTGTCCCATTCCAATCAAAAGAGCTATTAAGTATCGTTTCTGCAAAATCAGCATTGGGATAATGATCCGTCCAATGCCGCTGGCCCTGAAAACCAGCAGCTATTGCATTATGGCCAAGAGACTCTTCAAAATAACCTATTCCGTTAAGCTTTTTGTTTCCGATCATCATATCCCTGCATATAAGAGCCGTTTTGACTGAAAACTCCCAATCTTTATCAAGATCTTTCCTGTTTCTTTGAATATCAGAGGGATTATCGTCCAGACCTTCCTTTAGTTTATCTTTAACCCAGTTTAGGGCTTTTTTATACTCTTTCCTATCATAGATCTCGAGGTCTATTCTTCTTTTTATTTCTGTCATATCTGCATATTCTACCCG
The DNA here is from genome assembly GCA_964556035.1 of uncultured Actinomycetota bacterium. GTDB lineage: Bacteria > Actinomycetota > Humimicrobiia > Humimicrobiales > Humimicrobiaceae > M55B120. The sequence goes on along the minus strand of CAZKVA010000148.1, from coordinate 3,251 downwards.
CATCCCCAAATAATCTTCAAAAAAGTCTGGATCTATTATAGAGCCAGCTATTCCCATTGAGACACTGCCGATAGAAAGATATGATTTATTACGCATTAGTGAAACTGCAAGTGATGCTTTTATGAATGAGAGGATCTTTTCTTTTACATCATCCGGAATGGAGCTGTCATTTGAATCCTGGACATCCTTACCATAAATTCCGAATGCAGGAAGGCCTTTCTGATTATGAGCTGCAAGGACTGCTGCAAGATAAACCGCTCCAGGTCTTTCAGTTCCATTAAAACCCCAAACCGCTTTGGGACGCAATGGGTCCATATCCATTGTTTCTGAACCATAACACCAGCAAGGTGTAACAGTAAGAGTAGCTCCAACTCCGGCAATGGTAAATTTTTTATCTGCTGCTTCAGATTCTGATACACCACCGATAGTTGTATCGGATATAATACATTCCACTGGACTTCCATCGGGGTATTTAAGATTATCTGATATTAGTTTTGCTGCAGATCTTGCCATCTCCATTGTCTGGTTTTCCAGTGATTCTCTTATTCCATTCATTCTACCATCGATTACCGGGCGGATTCCGATCCTGGGATATTTTTGCATGTTTTCATTCATTTTTTTCCTTTTTAGATAATTAATTTTTAGTATAAATAAACTTTATTATTATAATATAAGAACCTATCTGGTTGAATTTCTAATAATGAGATTGGTGTCTAAAGTAATGCTTGAAGGTTTATTACCAGAATAGCTTTTTTTATCATTTATATTTTTTATAAGTATTTCAGTAGCTTTCAGACCCAGATCGTAAACAGGCTGGCTGATAGCAGTAAGCGGTGGATCGGCTATTATGCTCCAATCAGGATCATCAAATCCTACGATACCTATATCTTCCGGGACTAATAATCCTGTATTTTTTATAGCTATAAGACAACCTAGAGTCATATCTATATTTGAGGAAAATATAGCATCTGGAGTATGAGTACCCTCCAGTAACTCTTTTGTAAGCCTGATTCCACTCTCCTTTTTAAAATCGCCTATTTTTATAAGATCATTATTTATTTTTAGACCTGCACCCTTGATAGCCTTACTGTAACCATCCAATCTTCGACGACCGGTTGTTCTATCAATATAACCACCGATAAAGGCGATCTTTTTATATCCTCTGCCTAAAAGATATTCTGTAGCAGTATAGGAGCCTTTATAATTATCAACCATTACAGAATCACAATTAACACCCTCAACCAGTCTATCCAGCAGCACTACCTGTATTCCTGATTCGATAATATTATTTATATATTCAGCATTTTTTCCTGTCGGAGTAAGTATGATACCATCGACTTTATTTGATTTTAGGACTTTTAAGTATTCAAGCTCTTTTATTGGATCGTCATCACCATTACACAATATCAGCTTATATCCTGATTCTAAGGCTTTGTCTTCAACAGATTTAGCAATTATTGAATAAAACTGGGAGAGTACATTACTTACAATAATACCAATGGTATAGGTCCTGTTCTGTCTTAAACTCCTGGCTACTGAGTCTACTTCATAGTTAAGGTCTTTTATGGCATCCAGGACTTTATTCCTTGTATTCTTCTTTATACCTTTGAAATCAGCCAGTACCCTGGATACAGTCGCAGTAGATACTCCGGCTTTGTTTGCAACAGTTTTAATATTTATTTTCAAATTAGTGCCTGCTATTGTGGCTCAAACATTTATATTTAAGTAAAAATATCTAAAATAATGTTAACGTTTACATTTAATACTAAGCTTTTTTTGAAAAAATATCAAATAATTAATGGGTAAATAAAATAAAGGGGTCAGAAATATAAAAATAGACCTGATAGTCTAAGTACAATAATCGATACTTTACCTATTCAGGTATTTAAACAATAAACTATTGTAGTCCTTTTTATAAAAAAGCTTTACATTGATCTCAGGATAAAGTTCCCTGACTTTTTTTATCTTCCAGTTCTTCTTTGTGACAAGCTTTTGATTTAATGTTGTAAGTTCGATATAAAGATCTAGTTCGGCAAGATAAAAATCAGGAGTAAAACTTATTAGTGGAATATCATTTTCATCCCATTCAAGAGTGAAAGTTTTTGGTTCGTATTCCCATCTTATCCGATAGAAATCAAGGATCTTGGCAAACTCCTTCTCACTTTCGTGAGCAAAAATAATATTCTCTGCATTTTTGAACTCAAGCTCAAGTTTATTGTTTTTTGTAGAATTTCTTCTTACTCTTAACACATTTCTAGCCATTTAAGTATTTAAAACCCTCCTTTCAGACACTTACAGTTTTTTTATTACTAATATCTATTGAATCAGAAATATGGAAATGTCTCTCTATGTCCCCTTTTAGATCTTCATAGACTTTTCCCAATGCTATTCCAAAAACACCCTGCCCACTTTTTAAAGTATCAACAATAGCTTTATCTGAACTGCAGGCATAAACTGAATTACCATCAGAAAGTAGTGTGACTTTTAAAAAGCCATTATCACTGCCATTATTATTTTCCTCCAGGTATTTCTTCGTTTTTCTAATTTTCTGAAGGCTGATTCCGGCTTCAAGCAGTTTCTTTATGACTTTTAGTTTTAAAAGATCATTAAAACTATACATCCTTCTTGAGCCATATCCTTTCCCATTGTTAATAGAAGGTTTTAGAAAGTCTGTACGGTCATAATAATCAAGCTGCCTGTAAGATAAATCAATTATCTTACATACTTCCTTTGACCTATAATAATATTTTATTGCTTCAGCCATATTCTTAAAATTTTCAATATATTTATGAAACTTATTGTTTATTTATAATAAATCTATATATTACAATAATGTAATTACACACTGGTAATTACATTATTGTAATTCTAATACCTCTAGTATAATTAGTCAAATACATAACAAATAATTATTTAAGAGAAATTTATCCAGATATATCTGCACATAAGCGAGTATTAAAATCTAGGAAAATTGAGGTTTTCCGATGCATGCTATTTATTAAAATCTTCAGGTTTGATATGTTCTAGAAAATCTTTAAACTTGTCGACTTCCTCATCGATAGACTGTATAACTAATCCACCTGAATCGAGTACATGTTCTGATGCAAATATATCACATTTACTTCTGACAGCAGTAGCGATCGCATCAGAAGGTCTTGAATCTATTTTAATCAAGCTTTTATCAAGGTTTCTTATATTGATAATAGCATAAAATGTATTATCCCTTATGTCTGATATTTCAATATTAGCAA
>CAZKVA010000147.1:0-4458 GCA_964556035.1 uncultured Actinomycetota bacterium | reverse complement strand
TCTTATAATTGATATATCTTGCCAGGTTCTCTGTTGATCTTGTATCTTTTGGGTTTATCCTTCTTTGATTTGGAATTGATCTTCGCCCCCATGTTTGGCACAAAAGGGCAACCTGATGAAGCTATTGCATTGGCCATAATATCTTACTCAGAAACATACTTCATTGTCTTATAAAAAATACTTATTTATTTTTTCAAATGGTATCTCAAGTCCCCTGCGTTCCTCTATTGAAACAAGCTCTTTTTTCATCTCTGATATAACAAGATCAATATCCACTTTATATTTAATAGATATATTATCAAGCAGGTCCCCTGTCTTTGATAGTTTCCATCTTGTAAAAACAGGATTGTATGTAAGAATAAAAGCAAGCAGCACCCCATAGTCTTCCTCAATTAGTCCTGTGCTGGAATCCTCAAGATCGATCCTCCATATTCTCCCACTAGAAAAAATAAAGTTCCTCAGGTTCATATCCTTAAGAATATAGCTTTCTCCTTTTAAACTTGAAGCATGCAAATTAAAATTATTTATAAGGTCAAGGGTTCTATAAAACGGCTCAATATCATTCCTGATATTTATCTCAGATTCAACAAGGACATCTAATAGAGTCATACTTTCCAGATATTCCATAAGTAGAAAGTCTTCCCCTGCTGAAATAATCTCCGGGACACTGATTAAAGACTTCTTCAGATCAGCTAAAAAAAATTCTTCATTCTTTTTTCTTCTTTCCTTATTTGCTCCATGATAGACTTTTATAACATATAATTTCTGTTGGTCCTCTCCTTTTCTCCTGACCAGATATACAGAATTTTTCCTGGAATAGAATTTTCTTAATTTAATAAATCCGGAAAGATATTTGTTTTCCCTTTGGATCACTTTACTCATTTTTGGCTACCTATTATTATCTCTATAGTCTTTCCCTTGCTATACCCATTAAGATTCTTTACCAGACCTATTAGCGTATCCTTAAGCAGATCCTGGACAAATGGAACTATGCTGATTTTCCTGCCATCTATAATCAGCTTAATATTTGAGTCTGAAATAATACAGTCCTGCCTTTTTGACTTTCCCTCAAGTATTCTGCAGCAAAGTTCCCTGCAGTCAAACCCGCACTCTCCGCAGCATTCCTTAGGAAAATCTGGCAATATCTCGAAGACTTTTTCCTCTATCAGATCCACAAGCCTGTCGGCTTCAGAAATAGGATCTATTGCCACAATACCCCTGAATTCATCCAGTTTTGCCCCTATTTTCCCCGAGACAGCAAACACACTTCTCTCAAATATCTTCTCTAGATCCTCTTCATTGTCCGCACAGGCGATCTTTGGAATATTGTAATCTGTTACTCCCTCCATAACTATATAGTCCTGGTCGTAGAACTTCAATATATCCTCTATTGGTAGCTTTGACGGAAACATTATATCAGTCTCGTCATGCCCCCTTGCAGTCACTATCTCGGACCCTGCCTGCCTGTGGCGGTCAGTATTTGTACCAGGGGTATCTATTGCAAAGCCATCAAAATGTATATCTTTTATTGATGCCACCGAATATTTTCTTTTTTTAAGTTCCCTGATAATTTTTTCGATTGTAGTAGTCTTTCCTGTTTTAGAAATCCCTACTACCGAAAATGCTTTCATAGTCATATCCCCTCATCTTAAAAATAATAATATAAAAACAATACAGCAGCCAACAATACCAGAAATATAGAGATTATAAGATAATCGATCCTGGCAAATCTCAGTACCAGATAGCTGGTACGTGTAGGATATGCCCTGAAGGCCCTGGTCTCCATGGCAACAGACAGCTTCTGAGCTTTTTTGACCGTATTTATTAAAACCGGATTAAAAATATACCGGTAAAGTTTTATCCTTCTGGAAAACTTCAATTCTTTAGGATCGATGCCCCTCAACTGAATGGCAGTAAGAGTATTTTTTATCTCTTCAGCAAGCATGGGCAAGAACCTTATGGCAATAGAAACCATGAAGGATATCTCATAAGGTATTTTCCACTGATTGAGGCCCTGCACTATCTCTCTCTGATTTGAAGTGGTCATTATTGTTGCAGAGACTATTATTATAAGAAGCCTGAGCATAAATTCAACACCCTTAATTATTCCTCCGCTGGTAAGAATAGTAAACCTGCCAATAGATAAAAGCTCCATCCCGGGCCCATTAAAGATACTCTGTGCAAGCATAAGGATGAAAAACATGTACCATATCCTGGAAAGGGTCCTCAAAACCTTCTTAAGATCGCTTCCTATAAATAATGATACTATGACTGATAATATAAGTATTCCTAATAGTATATATGGGTCCTGGATAAGCACCGCTGGCGTAGAGAAGCACAGCACAAGTATTATTTTCGTTCTTACATCCAGTCTTTTAAACATTCTTTTCTATCAGCTTTCCATCATTTATTTTAATTACCCTGTTTGCAAGATTTTTAATAAAATCATGGTCATGGCTTATAATCGACATTCCAGTACCTTTTTTTAGATGAACCTTGAGTATATCCGTCAATATATTCTTGCATACACTGTCCAGTCCCGTTGTTGGTTCATCAAGTATCAGATATTCCGGTTTATTCATCATCACCGATGCCAGTGCAAGCCTTTGCCTCTCTCCCCTGCTGAGATTGAAAGGTACCTGGTCCATAAGATCATAAAGATGAAAGAGTCTTAGCATCCTGTCTACTTCCCTTTCTATGTCTCCTGAGGGATCTCCCAGAAATCTGTGAGCAAATGAAAGTTCTTCACTTACACTAAGAGTAAATATCTGGAGATCAGGGTTTTGGAAAAGATAGCCGATTTTTTTCCCGGTCTGGCCGGGCGTGAAAGATAAAATATCCTTTCCTTCAAGAAAGACTGAACCTCTTTCAGGCCTTAATATGCCTGTCATAAGTTTTCCGATAGTTGTCTTCCCGCTTCCATTAGGTCCGATAATAGCTGTGCAGATCTCTTTAGAAATAGATAAATCAATATTTTTGAAGATATGACGGTCTCCATTATATTTAAAATCTAATTTTCTAAATTCCAAAAAATCCAAAAGACTTCCTCCAGCAATGATACTTATCCCATTTTAATTTTGTTAATATCTTTTTCTGATAAAAAACCGTCTTTAAGAATAAATAAGCGGTCTGCAATATCCAGATTCTGTATCTCATGCTCTATAATAATAATAGTCTTCCCTTTATTTTTTAATTCCTTGATAATGAACTTTATCCTGCATCTTGATTCTTCATCAAGCTGTGACATTGCCTCATCAAATATGATGACTTCGGGATCAAGGGAAAGAACAGAGGAAATAGCGATCAACTGCTTTCCCCCGCCTGAAAGATGACCGGGATCTAAATACCTGCATTTGTCCATATTTACTAATTCAAGACTTTTTCTTATTCTTCTGGTAATATCCCCACGCTCAAGGCAAAGATTTTCCGGTCCGAAAGCGATGTCATCCTCTACTGTGGGAGAAAAAAGCTGGGTATCTGGGTCCTGGAATATAATGCCTGCTTTTGCTGCTATCTCGGGTACTCTCATGCTTGATACAGGCTTGCCAAACATGAGAACTTCCCCGCTGAGCTCTCCTCCATAAATATGCGGTATTATTCCCATAATACAGTAACACAGGGTGCTCTTTCCACTTCCACTGGGGCCCATTATCGCAGTTATTTCTCCTCTTTTTGCGTCCAGATTTATACCATTTAAAATGATTTTACCATCTCTGTCATAGCAGAAGTGAAGATTTTTAATTTCTACCGGACAGGTCATTGTAGATCTATCTCCATTACAAACTTACACCATCTCTGACTATATGGGTCATTTCTGACAATCATCTGATATGGTCCCGAGCCGCCTTCACTCTTGTTTTTCAGGTACTGACCATCGCTCTTGTATATTATATACATATTTTCTTCATCCTCTACTTCAGAAACATCAAAGATCACCGTATATCCGTCCAGTGCCCTTACCGTTACCGTCTCGATCCCATCCAGGCCTATTTCCAGTGAATCCAGTACTTTAATCAGTTCAACACCAGTATAATGATGGCTCTCAGGCTCAGTCTCACTTGTGTCCTTGTAGGCCTGAAAATCTATTTTGTTTATCGAACTTATATATTCCATATCAATACTTGCAAGTTCTTCTCCGTCTCTTTTTATTACTATATAAGCATCATCCTGCTGTTCTTTCCTTTCCCTGGCACTATTCGAATTCAGAAATGCCGATATTCCTATCACGATTGCAAGCACAGCAACTACTGAGAGAATAATGATTAAATTTTTCTTTTTCATATATTAACTTCCTTTATTAATTTACCGGTCTGCCGAAAAAACAATATACGGGACAAACATATCTTCATAACGAAATTCTCCATGATTTCCTCCATTAGAGGTGGAATGCATCCCATGGTCAGCAGTCACTATTACCGGCCCATCCCAGCCCGATACCAGTGCCTCTACATATGAATC
>CAZKVA010000146.1:0-4502 GCA_964556035.1 uncultured Actinomycetota bacterium | reverse complement strand
ATAAACCCTTATCTGATTCACTATCCGTATAACAATAGGACCCTTTCTGATCTACCCTGTCTTCCGGATATTTATCAAGAAGCATCTTTATCTTATTTTTCCCATAGCAGTTCAAACCACTTACAACCACCCTGTTATCACTGCAAGTCATCCTTGTACAGATAAGTTCTGAAAACCCCAATCCTTTTGCTATTTTTTCCAGATATAGATCAGGAGAAGCACTTAAAAGGATAGTTTTAAATCCCCCTTTATTAAATTCTATGATCTTCTTTTTAGCGGTTTCAAACACTAAGCCTAAAAGATATTTAGAGAAATCATCAAAAAGTATCTTTCTGTCTTTAAACCCGTATAAAGAAATGACGAGGTTTATATATTTTTCCTTAAACTGCTTCTGGGAAGATATCTTTAGGAAGTATTTTAGCGTTTCAAATATCAACTTGCATAAATTAGGTAAATTCTTAATGGACAGTTTAAAATATCTAAAGAAAAATAGGATCATTGAGTCTTTCTTTATTATTGTCCCATCAAAATCAAATACTGCTATTAACTCCATATTTTTAATAAGAATTCAAGATAAGGGTTTAATATTTTTGCCAGAACCAGTATCACTATAGTCAATATAGTAAAAATATAAAACTCTTTATGTTTAAGCAGTTTTTCAGGTTCTTTTACCGGACTATCCTTTTTAAGAGTTAGCCTAAAATACCATATAAAAGATATCACAAAGATCGGTACTGCAAGGATAACACTTATAGAATATTTAATGCATATTATTGCCAGTGAAAAGGATACCATTGATACATAACCGATAATCGATACTATCAGTCTCTCCTCATTATAATATTTGAATGACTTCCTGTATTTTGCCGCTTTTTCACTATCACCGATAAACCTGTATTCAGCAAGCCTTTTACATGCCATCAGGAAAGCCCCAAAGGCCCAGAAAGAGACTATAAAGCTTGCAGGGGGCAAGAATGTCATCTGTATGGCATACCATCCAATAATAAGCCTTATAGGATTATTTATCGACTCAGAGATAACATCCAGATAAGGTAATTCTTTTGTCCTGAACGGCCTGACATTGTAGAAAAATCCCATTATCATTAAACTTAATATGCCCCAGAATGCTCCAATTGGAAGAAAGAAGAAACTGATCAAAGCTGCTGCAATCGCCAGTAAGATCGATATTGCAAGTACTGCTTTTTTTGATACTTTTCCCGATGGTACAGGACGGTTTCTTTTAACCGGATGGTGTCTGTCGAATTCAGAATCGATCAATTCATTTATTCCATAATTTGCAGAAGCAGCCAGGCTAGTGCATATAAAAGCTATCAATGTGAGTATTATAGTTTCAGAATTAACTGGAGCATTAAAAAAAAGATAAGCAGTAAAACTCCCTATCAGCATAAATATATTCTTAAACCAATGGCTTGGCCTGAATACACCAATATAATACGATATCATTTTTAGTGGTCCTATTTTATTGTCATCCCCTGGCATAGTGTTGGTATTCTTTCTTCGTATAAAGATATTTAATTATAAAACCTGATTTTACTAAAATATACTGCCAGGTTCCTTGAATCACTATTTATTCCTAATTGTACAGGACTTATTAAAGTTTTAAACCTAAATTCCAATATATTATACTCTTCTATTAATAATTCAGAAGGTATGGTAGCAATATACTCAGTTGATTCGATATTATCTAATATGATCTTCCCAATACTGCTTCCATTTAAAAGAAGTTCAACTTCTTGCTCTTTATCAAGTCCCGGTAGAGCCTTCATTGTTATTCCTAGATTATAATCCGAAAATTCTTCAAAATCTAAAAAAATAATTGCGGATTTTTTATCGGCCCATGTCCCAATATCCTCAATACCTGCCCATCCGTAATTCAAATAACCACTATTTTCCTTATCATTAAACAAAAAGATAAATTCACTCTTATCCGCTCCGACACTTATTATCTCATCCGTTTCAGGCATTATACTGGAATATACTGAAAAACCCCTGTTTCCACTCTTAAGCTTAGGAAAGAAATATGCGGCACCAATACCGTCACTGCCTGTTATCTTCTTATACTGGCTATTTTTCTCGAAGAACTCAAATATCATTGGATCGACATGACTGGGATCAGCAATGGAATTAGTGGCAGCTACCCAAATATTTTTATCAGAATTTTCATTTAATACTATCTGTAGATCGAATAGATCCCTGATAAGCGGCTCCCCAAAAAAATTATCATAATAGGTACCGTCTCTTAGTCTATAAGGCTGCCAGGATACAAGATTTCCACTCCACATCCAGTAATCCGATTGCTTAATATACAGATTTGTCTTCAGTGGATCTGTAGATATTACAATATCCCCTTCTTCCAGCCTGGAACCTATATATTCACCCGCAGTCCTGGCGTCAAAATGTATGCTAAAAGTACTGCTGGGGGCAAAAAGTGGATTTACCGGGTCACCATCTTTCCTGCCGGTTATCTTAAAATTTTCTACAGGATCAATATGATTTATCAGAAATGCTGAAATAACAATAAATATTACCAGTATGACATAGAGGTATTTTTTACCATGATCCTTTATCTTTTCGAATTCAATACTTTTGCCCCTGGAGAATATCTTTCTTAATACAAATATAAATATCTTTGATAATTCAAAAATAATGTATATCAAAATAATGATAAATATTGGATTCATATGATATATATATCTCTGCTGATTATACATATTTCCAAATCCATAAAATACTGTATTGGAAAAGAAAATAAAATAAAGTAGAAGTAGATTAAAAGGTATATTAATACTCGCCCTGCTGCGGTTAAAAATGCTTATATTGTGCTCATCAGGGTTTCTCAGAGGTCTTATAAAAATATGGGTAAGCACTAATGCCAGACCGCCGTACAGCATTAATGAATAAGCCCTGGGATAGATAATCTCAAAGATCCTGGAATAATAAGCTGAGAAATTTCCAAAATATTTATATAATATCCTGAGTATCGGATTTGCAATATCAGTATTGCTTCCACCTGAATAAAAACTAAGACCTACTTCCCAGAAAAACTCCCTGTGTATCACTACTGCTAAGACTATTGCACATGAGATCAAAAAGGATATTACGGTATCCCTTTTAAGAAAACCCTTTAGGCCCTTATAAACCAGTAATGGAATAAATAAAAAAATAAGGGTTATTCCAAGTGTCACTATCTGGGTAGTAATAAACAAGGATATTATTGCGAGGATCTTAAAGATCTTCCTATCCTTAAAAAACCCAAGATAGAAAAAATATACTGTAAGTATAAAGAAGAATTGAAATTCTGAATAATACCTGGCTTCCCTGGAATACTCGATCTGCCATGCATTTAAAGCAATTATTATTGAAGATATTAATGCAATGTATTTATTAGTAAGTTCTTTGACAAATAGAAATACAAGAGGTATTACAAGTACTCCGGTAAATGCGCTGAAAAACCTGTATGCAAATTCATTGTCTCCAAATAATAATACAGGAATAATATTGAAATAGTCAGAAGCTATATTGTGAAACATAATATAGCCGGAGGGCAGCAGTGGATAACCATGTTTAAGCACTGAAACTGTGCTCAAATAAGTCATCCCATCATCTCCCCAGAAGGAAAGTTCCCCGAGATTAAGAAATCTTACTACTATGGAATAGAGAATTGTGATTACAAGGATTATAAATATTGCAAGGTTTATCTTGTCCTTTAGACTGTTTCTGATTGTTTCTAAATAGTTACGCTTTTCTTTCAAATTTTCACCTAAAAAACGGGACCCACGATAAACATTTTATTAAAATAATAGTACAATTGAGTATATTATAGATTATTAATATCATATTAATTTAACTTTTATTTTACAAGTATCTAATATTGACAGTATTTAATAAATACAATCTAATCATAAGAAATGATAATAGTCTTTGGAGCATTAAAAATCGAACTTATTCCAATACTCAAATCGATCCATATTTATAATATCCATAAAGACGAAAAAACTGTAATGTATGAAGGATTTAAAAACAGCAAACCCATCACCATTATCCAGACAGGAATGGGAGCAGATAATGCAAGGAAAGCTGCAAGGTTTTTTAAGGATAATTATTTAGAATATATAAAAAGCAGCCTGTCAGGACCCGGGAACAATACAGAGATCTTGATGATAGGTTTTTGCGGTGCAACAGATAGAAATCTAAGAGCTGGAGATATAGTTGTATACAAGTCAATAAAAAACATCGAATACTCTGATGAAAAGGGATTTTATTTAAACGGCTCACTAGAGTTAAATAATAGATCAATTCATTTCCTCATCAAGGATAACCCATTTTATACAGCTGGTGCCAATATCACTAAAGTTATAACCGATCCCGCAATAAAGAAAAAGTTAAACGGCAGCTTTGATGTCCAGGCTATAGACATGGAAAGTTACTGGATCGGAAAAACGGTACAGCAGATGAATCTGCCTTTTAGCTGTATAAGAATT
>CAZKVA010000145.1:0-4576 GCA_964556035.1 uncultured Actinomycetota bacterium | reverse complement strand
TTTCTTAACTTTATTAGCCTTCATACAGCTCGTGCAAATACTTATATTCTTTACCTTACCATCAAGTTCTACTCTTGCTTTTTGAAGATTGGGCTTAAAGGTCCTTCTGGTTTTTTTATGTGAATGACTTACATTATTTCCAAAAGCTGTTTTCTTTCCGCATATATCACACATTCTTGACATCTTATGATCACTATTTCCTTATCTTTAAATATTTATTTTTGATTACCGGTAAATAGTGGTAATCATATTTTCAAACTTTAGTATTATATAAATAAAAACATCAGGCATAGTATCATTTTATTTTATTATTTTCAAGGAAAGTACTGATAAATTGTTGTTTATAAAAAATAGCAGACTGTAAGCTAAGGTCCCAGGTTCCCGGACTGGCTCCCAGGGCCAAGGAAACAATTAGGCTTGAAAAAAGTCAGTAATTAATGAAAATAACTTATGAAAAAATAAGAACTGAATTTAAAATTAGAGCTTTAAATAATAAATTATTAATTTTTTTCTGTTATAATATTAAAATTATTTTATAAGGTCATTTGCAAAATAATAAAAGGCGGCGGTTTGGAATATGTTAGGGAATATCGATAAAAAAGTCCTGGAAGATATAATCGAAACGATTATTGATAGTTTCAAGAAAAATGAAGCAAAAATAAATGATATGAATGTTTTTCCCGTACCTGATGGAGATACGGGGACAAATATGCTAATGACCCTTAAATCGATAAATGAAGAGGTCCTAAAAGCTAAAAGCCCTTCAATGAAGTCTGTAATGGAAAATGCCTCAATGGGTGCGCTTATGGGTGCAAGAGGTAATTCCGGTGTCATACTTTCACAGATACTAAGGGGATTTTTTGATATTATTATCAGAAGCGATGAATTCGATCTTGATATAATATGTGAAGCCCTAAAGTCCTCAAGGGATGTCGCATACGGGTCCGTGCAAGATCCTACAGAGGGTACTATGCTTACAACAATCAAGGATATACATATACATGTTGAAGAGGTAGCTGAAAACAATGGCGAGATAAATATGGCAGATCTTATGGACAGCATAATCGCTGCAACCGAAAAATCTGTAGAAAGAACCACTTTCCTCCTTCCTGTGCTTAAACATGCTAATGTAGTAGATGCAGGTGCACAGGGGATACTAGATATACTCATAGGTCTTAAACTGGCATTTTTAAATGTAGATGGCATAAATGGAAATTTGGATAAAAAAATAGCAAGGGGAAGCAGTGCCATGACAAATAAGAAAGTCAAAGCAGGAGCGGCGGCAGGTAATCCCGGTCCGTGTGCCGGGAAGAATAATGCGAAGGAAGAAAAAAGATCCGGTAATAGGGAACTCAATGAAGTAAAGATGAAGTCTGAGATAAAATATACTTACTGTACTGAATTTGTCATAAGAGGGAGCGGAATAAATCTTGAAAGATTGAGGGAAAAGATAGAATCTTATGGCGACAGCACGCTTGTTGTCGGAAATGAAAACCTTGTAAAGATACATGTGCACACAAATGCTCCGCAGAAAGTCCTGAAGCGTGCGATAAGGGAAGGGACCCTTCATGATATTGACATAAATAATATGAAGGACCAGAGGATGGAAGCGGTAGGTGGTGGGCCCGGGACCGGAGAAAAAGAGAAGGACACTCCTGCCGAAAGGGCTCTTATAGTTATTGCAAATGGTGCCGGTATTGAAGAAATTTTTAAAAGCCTGGGAGTTGATGCGATAGTAAGCGGCGGACAGAGCATGAATCCTTCTACATATGATATAGTCAAGACAATAAACAGTACTAGTGCAGCAGAGATCATAATATTTCCGAACAATAAGAACATTATCCTCACAGCGAACCAGGCAAAGAAGCTTGTTAAGAAAAAAACTGTAACGGTAATACCAACAAGGACCATGCCGGAAGGGATATCAGCAGTACTCAGTTATAATCCTGATGCAGGCATGGAAGAAAATTCATATAATATGGAGCAGTCCATCAAGGGTAGCAAGTGCGGTGAGATAACGCAGGCTGTAAGGGATGCAAATCTCTATGTGGGAGAGATCAAAAAAGGTGCATATATTGGACTTAATAATGGAAAAGTAAGAGTGATATCTGATAATATTATCAATGCTTCAATTGATCTCATAAGGGAAATGATGGATGGAAACGAGGAAGTCATAACCTTCTATACTGGAAAAGATGCTACACGGGAAGATATGAGATCAGTGGAAAAAGAGCTGAAGAAGATCTATCCCCGTTTGGATATAGAGATACATAAAGGCGGGCAACCGCTATATCCCTTCATATTTTCAATAGAATAGTTTTTAAGGTGATGTCTTATAAGGATAATTTCAGGAAAATTTAAGGGAAGAAAAATAAAACCCCCGTCTGATTATAATATACGCCCTACTCTTGACAGGGTAAAGGAAAGTATTTTTAATGTATTGGGTCCCAGGGTCATAGACGCTGCTGTTCTTGACCTTTTTTCAGGAACGGGTTCACTTGGACTTGAATCATTAAGCAGGGGAAGCAGCCTGGTTCATTTTGTTGATAAAGATATTCAATCTATAAATCTAATAAGGTATAATACTGAAAATCTTGTAGACGGTGTCCCGGACACCGGTGAATATAAAATAATTAACAGTGATGTTCTGGATTATTTAGAGTTTTGTAAAGACATAAAGTGGGATATAATCTTTTTTGATCCTCCTTATAAGATCGAAGAAGACATTGTGAGGGAGGCATTTGACATAGTTGCAGAAAAAATGTTTACAAAAGAAGAGACTCTTATAATATATGAGTTCTTTTTTAAGAGGGAAGTAGAAGAAGAGATCAAGAATTTAAAAATGGTAAAAGAATCATTTTTTGGTGACAAAAAGGTGATCTACCTCAAAACACTAAATAAATAATTACCAGAAAATGAAGTAACAGGAACCAGGGAAACCAATGGAAAAGACGGCATTATGTCCGGGCACATATGATCCGCTTACAGAAGGACACAGGGATGTAATAATCAGGTGTTCCAAAGTCTTTAAAAGAGTAGTGGTCGCTATTTCAAAAAATACAAGGAAGAAACCACTATACAGTTTTGGAAAAAGGATGGATTTTGCCTGCAGGGTGTTTAGCGATATTAAAAATATAGAGATCGTTTCTTTTGAGGGACTTCTGATAGATATGGCAGAGACCAGTAACGCCCAGGTCATAGTCAAGGGCCTGAGAGCCATATCTGATTTCGAGTATGAGTTCCAGATGGCCCAGATCAATAAAAAACTAAAACCTGATGTTGAAACCATGTTTCTCATGACAAATCCTAAATATGCATACTTAAGTTCCAGCGCCGTCAAGGAAGTAGCCAGATATGGCGGGTGCATAACGGGTCTTGTACCAAAAGTGATAGAACAGGATATTATTGAAAGTTTTATAAGCGGAGTTTTTGATTAAAAAATAGCAAATTCAGGAGCCAGTTTTCGGACAGGTTCCTAGATATGGAGAGAACAGAATGAACGCATTAGAGATCATAGACCGGATCGAAGAACTCCTGGATGGAAGTAAAAGGATACCTTTTTCTGCAAATATTCTAGTAAACGGAGATGAAGTATACGACCTTATCGAAGAGTTGAGGAATGTATTGCCTGAAGAGTTTAAACAGTCCCGATGGATAGTAAAGGAAAGAGAAAATATGATTATTGAGGCAAAGAGACAGGCCGATAAGATCATGAAGGATGCTGCTAATAAAGCAGGGGTAATGGTCGGCGAGACCGAGATAATGAAGAGGGCAAACAGAAAGTCTGAAGAGATAATGTCATCCATAGAAGCAAAGGCCAGGACCATACGCCTTGAGGCGGAAGATTATGCTGATGAAAAGCTGGCAAATCTTGAGGCAGTTTTACATAAACTACTTAATGCGATCGAGAAGGGAAGGGACCAGTTCAAAAATACCATTTCTTCAGGGAAATAGTATTTTTTATTAAGTCTTATTTAAATTATCAATGCAATAAGTTTCGGTTTAAATATTAATGCATTTATGATATATTATTGAGCTTGTTGCGCTTATAACAGGTTTGTAACAAAAACATAGGAAGGAGACATAAGTGGCCGTACCAAAAAGAAAAACATCCAGGACTAATAGGGATAAGAGAAGAACGCATGACCGCATAAAAATTGTAAATATAGTAGAATGCTCTCGATGCCATAGTAAAAAATTGGCACATCATGTTTGCCAGGCCTGTGGTTATTATAAAAATACGGAAATAATATCGCAGGAAAAAGATGCAAAAGGAAAACCTATAAAGAAGGAAGTACCTAAGGCAGAAGAAGAAAAAGCCAGCAGCAAGGGAAAAGAGACCAAGGCAAAGTAAAAAATAAAAAAGAGATCCGCATAGACTGGGGGTATGGTTTTGAATTTAGAAGATTTTTTTTGCCCGGAATCTGTAGCAGTTATAGGGGCTGCCAGGGAAGAAGGTAAAGTCGGGCGTATTATTTTTGATAATATTACAGGATCAGGATATAAGGGAAAAGTCTTTCCGATAAATCCAAAGGCCAGTGATATAAATGGTCATAAATGCTACTCATCAATACTT
>CAZKVA010000144.1:0-4579 GCA_964556035.1 uncultured Actinomycetota bacterium | reverse complement strand
ATTAATAATTTAAAGATATAAAAAGGGTATTTACCTTAAGAAACCAATTCTGGTATAAAAATATCTTCATTTTCGAGTTCGAACTGCTCAGGGGCACAGACTTTATAAAATAATAAATATATCCTGATCAGGTCTAGTTCTTGCTGGTTTTATAACTTCTAATAAAACTCGCAGTAAATAATAAAAAGTATATAATAAGAAAGCTAAATACTTAAATATCCGCTAAATTAAATAAGAAGATATTAATATTAAATAAAAAATAGACTACTAATTTTGGTGCCGATCCTGAATAAAAAAGAAAAAACATTAAAAAAACCAGTAAAGATCTTATTGATTACTTTGGGGACTTTTTTGATCGGGATAAGTATTGTCGGTATATTTATACCGGTACTTCCCACAACTCCCTTACTATTGCTAGCAGCAGCACTTTATGCAAAAAGCTCCAGGCGTTTTTATAATTGGCTCATAAATAACAGGATCCTTGGGAGATATATAAAAGATTATCGAGAAGGAAAAGGAATCCCCTTAAAAGTAAAAATAATCACTATTTCCATATTATGGATAACAATAGGTTATTCAGCAATTTTTGCTATAGATATATTATGGGTGAGGATCCTGCTTGTCCTTATTGCAGTAGGGGTGACAATCCATATTGCGTCAATGAAGCCAAAAGTAAAAGATAATACAGATATCACAGACTGATTGATCCAAGAGCCTGTCCTGGTTCAAAGTATTCTTTTGAGAAATGGTATTTTTCTAATAATATTTCCCATTAAAAAAGTTAATGGTATTCCTATTATGGCTACTGCAGAAAACTTAATAAGAGGATGGGTCTCTAGCTCTTTTATGCAGTAGGATAGGGGAACAATTATTAGTGGATGAATAATAAAGACAGTATAGGCGCTTTTATAAAGACTGGTGAAAAGATTATTTTGACAGTTAAGTTTTTTCTTAAATAAATAAATGATACTGATAGAAACACTGGTAACAATGATTGCCTCCCAAAATGCATAAAGGAAAGCCTGCCAGCGGAATCCTCCAGCGATAAGGGTTATATCAGCTTCTTTGAAAGTTCCGCTAAAAAATAGGAGTACTGGCCATAAAAGTGTAGTGAAAGCCAGTACTGATAACCAGAAGACAGCTTTTTTATAAGTTATCTTTTCAAACCAATTATTCCTGTATGCGAAAATACCCAGAATAAATAAAGATACATATTGAGGTAGGAAACATAATTGTAAGTTAATGATGGAAGTTTCAATTGGAAATCTTATCCTCACCAAAAAAGTCACTATGGCAAGCGATATAATAAATAAAATTATTTTGTAATTTTGAGGAAAATCCAAACCTTTCTTTTCGAAGGCTGCTTTCTTTTTTAATACTTTTTTTATGATTTCCGTCAGTAGGATATAAAATATAGAAAGAATAAGTAGAGCCTGTAGAAACCATAAAGGGCCGGCTTCAATTATGATATTTTTAATAATGAAATTGTAGTAAAAATAGAGGAAACTTACTTTTTCCTTTGCAATAAATAATTTTTGAATATATATAAGGAAAGGTCCTATTATAATGATATAGAAAAGAAGGGGTATGCCAAGCCTCCTAAACTTATCCCTTATAAAAAGTTCTGGTCCCTTTCTGTCATAAGAAGGAATAATAAAATAAGCTGAGATCATAAGAAAAAGTCCTAGAAGGAAAGCCTGGTTAAATGATACAAAAAAACCCAGTAAATAGGTTGATAGAAGACCGGTTCTTTCATAATAATACCAGAATCCAATAGGGCCATAGGTCACAGCAATGTGAAGCAGCATAACCAGCGTTACAAGAAAAATTTTCAAATTATCGATATATATTTTCCTGGTTTCAATATTTTTCATTTTTGTAAAAACTATTAAGTGATCTTGTTTAGTTATTTTTATCAAATATTTAAATGGCAAGGAGTCTGAGACCAGTTCTCGGGCAGGCTCCTGGAATCTTATACTCAACATAATCAATTTTTTAGTATAATATAAATGATATTAATTGTCGTGTTTTGCTGGTGGATTGTTTTGACATAAATACGGTAATATAGAGCCTAAAAATAACTATATTTTTTAATACCACAGGAGGAAGCGATGACAAGTAAATTTAAGGAAGGGTATCTTGCAAGTCTTGGTATAGCGGTACTTACTTACGAGAAAGCTACAGAGGTTGCCAAAAATCTAATAAAAAAAGGTGAGCTAGCAAAAGAAAAGCAACAAAAGTTCATTACTGAACTTATGGAGGAAGCCAGGAAGAATACTTCAGAAGTGACAAAAATGCTGAATGAAAAAGTAGATTATCTGTCAAAAAAGGGAGAGCCGCTAAAGGATAGGCAGGATAAGGTCTTTAAAGATATTGCTGCCAGGGCAAAAGAGACAGGTACCCTTACGGAGATAAAATTGAAAGATATGCTTAAAGAGGTCAAGGGGAAAAGTGCGTCTTTGAAAGATAAGTTCACCGGAAGTGATGAAGATAAGATAAAACAGGCGCTCTCAGATCTAAATATCCCGACAAACCAGGAGCTTGAAGAAATAAGGAATAAGCTTGATCTTATTATTGAGGAGTTGGACAGTAAAAAAAGTA
The DNA here is from genome assembly GCA_964556035.1 of uncultured Actinomycetota bacterium. GTDB lineage: Bacteria > Actinomycetota > Humimicrobiia > Humimicrobiales > Humimicrobiaceae > M55B120. The sequence goes on along the minus strand of CAZKVA010000144.1, from coordinate 1,978 downwards.
AGAAAAAACAGTAGAAGAGCAGATTTTAAATAAAACCCCGGCGGATCTTCAATAATTCAAGTAGATCCAGAGATAAATTATAAGAATAGGGTATTTCTTTTTAACACAGATATTTATCTTTAGCTTGACTATCAGAATATAAGCATTAAAATTATATTAGTAATATCTAATATATGTCTTATAAAAATGATAAGAAGCAATGAATTAAAACTTATTACAGTATTCTTTATTGCCGCTTTTCTGACAGCATGGATTATGCCGCTTGGAGTGATTTTTGCGGAGGAAGATGAGGAGAGTCTTCTCAGGGAGCTTACAGGAGAAGATAAAATCACATCAGAGGAAGGGACGATAGAAGTACTGGGAATTACAGAAGAACAGGCGCCGATACTGGGCAATAGGTTCCTGATAGTGATACTGACGCTTATTGTGGCAGCTGTAGGAGGTCTTGTTCTAAGTTTTGTTATTAAGGCCAGGACATAAGATTTATAAAATACTGCTGTTTGTCCAGATCAAATAATAATTATCTTAAATCATATAATCTTATTTTCTTTATACGAGATATTCTGTTGCCTGGATAAAAGATGCAGCATAGCAATATTTAAGATTAGGTTTCAATATACATCCGTTAATCTATGAAATTGAATACTTATTTCCACTATGCTAATATTGTGACCTGTTGAATATAAATGCCTTTAAAGGGCGATACCTGAGGATTGTTATGAAGCCTTTTTCACTACTCATAAAACCAGCCTCTGCTGATTGTAATATGAATTGCCATTATTGCTTCTATCTGAAAAAATCATCCCTGTATCCTGAACAAAAAATTCACAGGATGAGTGATGCAACACTTGAGAAAATGGTATCTTCTTATATGGAGACTGAACAATCCTGCCATACTTTTGGATGGCAGGGAGGAGAGCCCACGCTTATGGGACTTGATTTTTTTAAAAATGTGGTTAGAATGCAGCAAAAATATGGAAGATCCGGAAGCGTGGTAAGCAACGGTCTCCAGACTAATGCTTCCCTGATAGATAAACCATTTGCTAAATATCTGGCTGAATACAAGTTCTTGGTGGGGGTAAGTCTTGACGGACCTGAAAACATACATGATCATTATAGAAAAATGCCAGGAGGTCAGGGCACTTTCAAACGTGTGCTGAAAGGAATCGATAACTTAAGAGAAAATAATGTCGAATTCAATATACTTGTTCTTGTAAATGATTTTAATGTCAGCAAAGTAAGAGAAATATATGATTTTCTTATAGATAATGGGTTTTATTTTCACCAATATATCCCATGTGTGGAATTTGATGATAAAGGAAGGCTTCAGCCATTCTCGATCAATGGCGAACAGTGGGGTAATTTTCTTATTGAACTATTCAATAAGTGGTATCCACGGGATATACATAAAGTCTCTATCAGGTTTTTTGATTCAGTTATTAATTACCTTGTGCGGGGCAGGTCTACTATATGCCATATGGAGAATAACTGTAATCAGTACTTTGTTGTTGAGCATAATGGCGATATTTATCCCTGTGATTTTTTTGTAAGAGAGGATCTTAAGCTGGGAAACATTAATGATAATAGCTGGGATGAACTCCTGGATTCAGGTATTTACAAGGATTTTGGAAGGGCCAAGAAAGAATATAGTTTCATATGCAGATCCTGCCAGTATCTTGACCTGTGTCATGGAGATTGCCTGAAGCACAGGGACTTTTCTCCGGGTAATGAGAAAAAGCTAAGTACGCTTTGTTCAGGCTGGAAAATGTTTTATCAGCGCAGTCTGCCGATTTTTAAAAATATTGCTTCAAATATACGGACCTGATATAAAAATAATTAAAACCGGACATTGCCTTCAATACCCTGAAAAATTTCAAATACATGGAAATCCTTATTTTACGGATTTCTTTTTTCTTTCGGACGACCTGCCTGTTTTAGCCGGGCTCCTCACATCTTTAGATGTCTTTGGTTTTTTGGC
>CAZKVA010000143.1:0-4651 GCA_964556035.1 uncultured Actinomycetota bacterium | reverse complement strand
CCTACCCACGCTTACCTTTATATCGACTACCCTTGTCACTTCCTGCTCCGGCGGAAACTTATATGCAGCTGCCCATCTGGGATTTCGTGATGTCTGGCCGAGGATCTGCTGGAGATCGAATTTATCCACTTTTATGACTATTCCGTCAGTCTCATAGGAAAGATCTTTTCGCCTGTCTTTCCAGCTTTCAATATATTGCCTTATTTGATTTATCCCCCTGACCTTTTCGACATGGGGGTTTACCCTGAATCCCAGACTCTTTAGAAACCTGAGCATCTCAAAGTGGCTCTGTATTTTAAGTCCGGGGACCAAGACAGCAGTATATATGAATACATTAAGCTTTCTTCTTGCAGTCATCCCGGGATCGATCTGGCGCAGTGATCCTGCTGCAGCATTCCTGGGATTTGCAAAGGTAGAAATACCTTCTTCCTCCCTACGGGTATTTATCCTGACAAACTCTTCTTTTGCAAGATAGACTTCACCCCTTACCTCAAGTATATCTGGTATGCCTTTATCCTTCGCTTTTTGAAGTCTTAAGGGTATTGTGTTTATTGTACGGAGATTAGATGTTATATCTTCACCTACTACCCCGTCTCCCCTGGTGGCACCTCTCGCAAATATTCCATCCTCATAGACGATCGACATGGCAGATCCGTCGATCTTTAATTCACATACAAAATCAATTTCTTCAGGTGGAATAGAAAGGTCCTTTGAGACTCGTTTTATAAAATCGGCTAGCTCATCATAATCAAATACATCCTGCAGTGAGAGCATTTTCTCGCCATGCGCCAGTGTATTAAATCCACCTTCAATAGGAGCTCCAATTCTCTGTGTCGGTGAATTTCCTATAATAAGGGAGGGAAATCTCTTCTCGAGCCCCTCCAATTTCCTGAACAGGCGGTCGTAGTCAGTATCAGATATAAGGGGGTCATCTTTTATATAGTAGTAGTGATTATATTTTTCAAGTTCATCTCTAAGTTTTTCAGCAATTTTTTCGGCTTCTTCTTCAGAGGTCTTGACCATATCAAGCTTTAGGAGTTTTTCCATTTCATCCTGTTTATTATTATCCTGCATTATCCTATTTTCTATCTATTAACCATTTATAAAATTATACAGGTAAATATTTCTATAGTTAAGCATTATTACAGGATTGCAGTGAATGTTTCTTATAAAAATGGATCAAATGCCCTAAAAGATATAAATTATTTAGCAATAGATATTTAATTACGGGCTATCTCAAATGGGAAGACTTCCAGCAGTTCAGCAATTATAACCAATCTTCTGGCTGCAGAATATTTAGGATGGCAGGTCGTAAGTACAAGTTCCTTCTTTCCTGTACCTTCCAGTATCCATATATCTGTTGACCTTACAATCTCCATACCCGTTACTATATAAGTTAATAGCTCATTATTAATTGTCTCAAGATAGATAAGGTCACCATTTTCCAATTCATCCAATCTATTAAACGGAGCTCCATAAGTCGTCCTGTGTCCCGAGATGGTGCATCTTCCTTCATCTCCCGGAAGAGGAGTGAGTGCTTCATATCCCGGACCTCCTTTTAGAGATGCAACATCGGTCCCTTCCTCAACAACAGCCTCTACTTCAATCTTTGGTATTGACATTTTTAATGGGAAAAAATCTTCAATGGTCAAGTCACTATAATCCAGTGTTGCTACACCTGCAATATCTCCCGCTATCTCTATAGTGACTTCTTCGCTTATCTCTAAAGTATTTGTTTCTTCCTTACTAATCTGAGAGGTCTGTTCATTTACATCTTCGTTTGAAGTTTCTTCCTCTGCTTCGACTTTTTCAAAATACTCTTCTTTTTGATCTTCCCAGGCAGATAGTACTGTAGATTCCCTGCTTCCAGCAATAAAATTTGTATAAATTGGATACATGATCAGCACAATACCCAGAACAATTGATATGTACAAAAGTGCTTTTAATGCTCTTACTTTTTTTAAGTTTTTATTGTTTTTATTTTTCATAATTCTAATAATATTGAACTATAAATTCTAATCTATTTCAAATACATCTTACAAATCTAGGAAAGGGTTTAAAACATAAATTGTTCTTATTATTGTTTTCTTTGGTTTATTAATTTATTTCAAATAAGGGGACTTCCAGCAACTCAGCAAATATAATCAATCTTTTTTCAGCTGAATATTTAGGGTGGCAGGTGGTAAGAAGTAGTTCCTTTTTATTGGTACCATTTAAAACATATACATCAGTAGGGTTTACAATCTCTTTTCCAGTTACAATAAAAGTTAGAAGTAAATCATTATTGGTTTCAAGATATATAAGATCTCCATTTTCAAGTTCATCCACTCTTTTAAATGGAGCATCATATAAAGTCCTGTGACCTGAGATGGCACATCTGCCTTCTTCTCCAGGCAAGGAAGTTACAGATATAAAACCTGGCCCTCTTTTTAAAGTCTCGTCATCATATCCATCATTTACGATCGATTCAACTTCGATTTTAGGAATAATTATTTTTAAAGGAAAGAAATCTTCAATAAGCTGTCCGTCATAAACTGGTTTCTCTTCTATTATTTCGGTTTTATCTTTATCATCATTTTCTGAAATTTCTGGGATCAGTGTAGGATTCTCTTCTTTGTCACCGATAACAAACTCAGTTTCTGACCTTATTTCTCTAAAAAAAGCTTCTCTCCATTCAGAGAATATGTTGGTTCCCCATCCTGTTAATACAAAACTCACAAAAGCTATAAAGAGAATACCTATAGTCATCAAAACATAGAATAATGGTTTTAAAGGTTTATTTTTCCCAGGTTTTAAATTATTATTTTTCATTTTCAATTTATTATTTAATAATTTTTTCTTTACTGCACCAAATATTTTATTGATTTTTTTTTATTCACAAACATCAGTTTAAAAGAAATATTATTAAAATAGAAAGATATTTTTAAATATAGAAAAATTAAGTTTATATCTTTTAAATAAAAGTAGCCCAGACACTTTATGCCTAGGCTACTAATTCCTTCTTCATTCTTACACAATTACTACTTTATTTCTTCCTTCTCCTTCTTGACAGTAGGAGCATGAGCCCACCAGCAAGTAGTGAAGAAATACCGCCTATAGGTATTGCAAGAGGCATACCAGTAAATGGCAGTTCGGTTAACGCTGCTACTACTATTGTTCCTCCTCCTTCTTCTTCTGTAGTTGTGGTAGTTGTATTTTCTCTATTAAAGATCTCATGTGAACCATAATCAATAACTATTGCTGTAATATCAGCCATCTGATCAAACCCATCAGGTACAGTTGTCTCAGAAATCCTATAAGTACCATTTTTGAGATTGCCCCAGCTTACCTGGTCATTTCCGGTTATTAGCTTTTCTCCACCCACAGGAGCATTGCTTGAATCAAATAGTGTGAATCCTGCTATGGAATCGTCCCTAAGTCCACTCTTATTCAGAGATATAGTTCCATATCTGAGATTTTCCCTATCAAATACATAGCTCTGTTGTCCAGCAACTCTAGCATCTATGACTATTCCTGTAATCTCAGCCATAGTATAAAAACCAGAAGGAGGTGTGGTTTCAATGATTTTATATGTATCCCAGGGAAGATCTGACCATTTTATCTGGTCATCTCCTGTTATTGTCCTTTCCCCTCCAACAGCGGTATTGCTGGAATCATATAATGTAAATCCTGCTGTAGCTGAGGGATTAAGTCCAGTTTTATTTAGGATAATAACTCCTAGTATTGGATCATCGCTAACATCAATTGTTAAACCAAACCCTTCAACTGTTAATATGACCTCATGATATACAGGATCTAGGTAATATCCTGGAGGTGCAATAGTTTCTTTCACATAATAGGTACCAGCAGTTAGATCAGAAAAAACAGCAGGACTAGCGGTTTCGTCTGGAGGAACTAGATTTCCCCAAGCATCAGTAGCCTGAATATATCCACCAACGCCATCTGAGACGAATAAACCATAAGTTGCCCCTGGAACATTTTGTGTAGTTTTTGAATCAGTCTTACTAACTAAAATGCTACCTGTTTTATTATAGAAGACTATAGAACCATTATCATCAACAACTGCTGTAAAGGTGAAACTATTTGTATATTCTGAACTATCATTACCGATTATCTTTACAAATCCAAATGGACTTGGGTTACTTTCAGTAAATGTGTAAGTTATACCACTAAAAAGTTCAAATCCACTCTTCGACCAGCTATTGCTACTATCTAGAACTATACTGCCAGATAATCCGTCTGAACCTGACCAGTCAATTGTGAATGATGAACTGGTAGGTGGGGTAATATCATCAACATATTTTATCAGTGCTATATAGCCCTTTAGCGGATGATTTACAAGTGAAACAGCTACAGGTGTCTGGGAATTAACTGTTAGTGGGTCATCAGCTGGTACCTGGGTAGCCGTACCATATGTATAGGTATTACCTCCACTATAGCTTTCAGTTATTGAGTAGTCGGTTCCATATGGCAGACCGCAGAATAAATGTGTTCCATCACCTACATCCGTTTTGGTCTCCCAAGGCGATCCACCTTTATTAAGTGTAATCGAAACAAGGTCGCCAGATTCCATTCCAGTCTTTGTAACAACTAGTGAACCCTTTAGTGGATGATTTACAAGCGAAACAGCTACAGGTGTCTGGGAATTAAC
>CAZKVA010000142.1:0-4688 GCA_964556035.1 uncultured Actinomycetota bacterium | reverse complement strand
TAACATATATTTCTACAGTATTACCGGTTTCGGCACTACCCTTGAGAAATATAAGCTCCCTATCACCACTACTGAATATCTGCTCACCAGATACATGAGATAATACTACAGGAGCGCCTATGAGTCCTTCCTTGAGCTCACTAAGTCTGGTATCAATATCTTCTCCGGCATCTTCCTGGGTGCTGCTGTCCTGAGCAATCGTTGTCTCTTCCCGGGCAGCATTTTCAGTACCTGTAGAAAAAAGGTCTACCCCACCAGGAAAGCACCCTGTGGTATAAAAAGCTACAAGCATTACTGCAAATATTAATACAATTATTGTTTTTATTCTTTTCATCATATTCTTAGATAAACATTTTACCAAATATTATAAATTTTTTAAATAAAACATTTATTTATTAAATAAAAGTTTTTTCAAATATTATTTTCCAGATACTACCCTCTTCAATCAAATAAAAGTATTTTTTGTATTGTTTTATCTCTCCATCATGATAGGTTATTTCAAACTCAACTACAACCTTGCTCAACTCTTTTTCGTAACCAAGATAAACTGTCTTTGTCGTCTTTACTCTTTCAATTTCTTTGAGTATCTCTTCAAATTCTTCCATATATTTTTCACGGCTTACGCTGTTTTTTTCACTTGATAGCAGAAAATTAGAGTAAATATAATCCGGGTCCTTCTGGTTCAGACATTCAAGGAAATCTATAACTGCTTTTTCTGGTTCGGTCTTAAAGAAATAGGCTATATCCATACGGCCATCATATTCCCTGCACCCCGATAGGAGGAGGGCATATAAAAGCACAAATACCAGTATCACAAAGATTACAATAATTCTTTTTTTGGAAGATCTCATAATGCTAATTTTCCACTCCGGATAAATCCTTTATTTTTTTAAGTACCTGCCAGTTCCTGACTTTCTCGCTTAGACCATCGCCATCACTTGCAAGATAGTCTTCCAGCCCCTGCCTGTCTTTGATACCACCTGATCCGGAAATATCCATGCAGCCATACAGAGTCTCAAGAACACTTTCTGATAATGATAAATATTCATAACCGCCTTCAAGGATAATGCCTACCCTGCCCCTGCATAAATACTGTGCCAATGATGATATTGCGATCATTATTTTGCGGTAGGAAACCGCAGTCAGGCCAAGGGAAGACATGTGGTCGGAAAAATGGGAATCATAGCCTGCACTTACAAGTATAAGTCCCGGAGCAAATCTTTCGACAACCGGTACCACTATATCAATAATAGCAGCCATATAATCAGGCTCCTTTGTGCCCGGTATAAATGGGAAGTTAAGATTATACCATTTGCCGCTACCGCTACCGATCTCATTAAAATCACCGGATCCTGGATAATGCGGATACTGGTGAAAGGAGATATAAAAAACACTTCCGTCATCATAAAAGACATCCTGTGTGCCATTTCCATGATGCGCATCAAAGTCTATTATTGCTATTTTTTCAATTCCATATTTCTTTTGTGCATATTTTGCCCCGAGAGCAATGCTATTAAAAATGCAGAATCCGCTCCCCCTGGATGGAAAAGCATGGTGACCGGGAGGTCTTGCAGCAAGGAAGAACTTATTGGATCCCTGGTTTGGTCCAAAAATAAGGTCCAATCCCTTAAAACAACCACCCACTCCGAGAATTGCACTCTTATATGTATACTCATTGACACCGGTATCCATATCCAAAAAGGAAAGTCCGCCGCCAGAAGATAGTTTTTTGACCAAATTAATATATTCTTCCGTGTGGACCATAGTCAGCTGCTTTTCATTGGCTTCTTCCGGGGAGATCATGCTTATGCTGTCATTATATTGCCATTTTTCCAGAGCATCCATAATAGCAATAAGCCTGTCCGGATTTTCAGGATGTGATGGGCCATTTTCATGTTTTAGAAAATAATCATCATAGATAAAATACATATTTATTCCCCTGCCCGATAGAAGCGCATATCACTTCACTATATATTCTATAATAGCATCCGCAATATTCTTCCCTATTTTTTTCTGATACCCGGTACGCTCCAGGTCTTTTTTTTGCTTTTTATTGGAAATAAAGGCTGGTTCTACCAGCACTGAAGTCATCGATGTGTTTTTAAGGATGGCATAACTCGAACCATGTACCCTGCAGTCAAGTACTTTAAGGCCTTTTATCAGCTTATCCTGTATCATATTCGAAAGTTGGGACCCTTCTATCGAATAAGACTTCAGACCCTTAAAATAATAACAGCTGCATCCATTTGCCTCTACATCTGAAGAGTAGCTGAGATTTATACTAATAAGATAATCTGCACCACTTTTATTTGCATTTTCTATCCTGTCAAAGAGAAAGATCCCCTGGCTTTCCTCGCCGCCTGTCGTAGTCATTACTTCAAAACCAGCCGAATTTAGCTTATCCCTGCAAAAACCCATAATATTTCTGCATATATACAATTTTTCTTTTAAAAACCTTGTATCTGCTCCATCATCCGTTCCGCCCTTATCTTCAGGTCCGGTGCTGAAATCCAATATTATGCTATATTTATTATTCAGCTTCTTTTTCCCACCATTTTTTATATATGGAAAATTAGATGTTTTTTTGGAGACTATTATTCTCTGGATACTTTTTAGGTGGTGAAGTGTCTTTTTGCCCATTATCCCATCATCATCAATATTCATATTATCCTGGAATTCAACAAGAGCCTTGCGTGTTTTTTCACAGAATATACCATTTTCATTAAAAGGATAAAAACCAAGTGTTTTCAGCCAGAGTTGAAGTGTCTTTACATCATCTCCCCTGAATGGAGGATTCTTCAAATACAGGAGACGGTCCTCTATTTTATAACCTGCATCTACAAGCTCCTGCCAGGTCTCCTGATCTACTATGCCGCTTACAAGAAGTCCCCTGTCCTGCTGGAACTTTTTTACTACATCTTCCGTACGGCTGCTATAAATACCATCTATATCACTGGCGCCAAGGTCATAATCCAGAAGCTTAAGCCTCTGTTGAAGGTCCGTTACCTTTGCACCTATTGAATTTTTCTTCATTATCTCAATATTTAAAATATGGCACCTCTATTCAAGAAAATACTTATCAACATCCATTGAAGCAACCGCACCATCAGATACTGCAGTTATAACCTGTCTTAAAGGAGTGACCCTTACATCACCTATGGCATATATCCCTGCATACGAAGTCTTCATAGCGGTATCGGTTATAATAAATCCTCTTTCATCGGTATTAACAAGGTCTTTTATGGCTTCCGAATTTGGCTGCAATCCTACATATTCGAAAACAGCACCAACCTCCAGTTTTCTTGTGCTGCCGTCATTTTTATTCTTGATAATAATAGCTTCAAGCTTTTCATCACCAATAAACTCTTCCACAACCGAGGACCATATAAACTCGACCTTTTTATTCTCTTTAGCCCTACACTGCAGCATATCACAGGCTCTTAGTTCATCTCTTCGATGTATCAGGTAGACCTTTTTTACAAGATTAGTTAAAAAAAGCGCCTCTTCTACCGCAGTATCTCCTCCTCCGACAACTGCAACTTCCCTGTCCCTGTAAAGGGCCCCATCACAAGTAGCGCAAAAAGATATACCCTTTCCCAATAGCCCGGCCTCACCTTTTACGTTCAATCTATCCGGTTTGGCACCGGTAGCGATTATTATTGCCCGTGTAGATATTACTTTTTTAGGTCCAGTACATTTAAAGATATATTTTTTCCCCTCTACCTCATGGCTTATTTTCTCAATAGACTCTATGGGGTGATATTCGAGTATCTCTATATCAAAACTCCTGCAATGTTCCACAAGGCTTTGGGCCAGCTCAAATCCAGATACACTATCCTTAAATCCCGGATAATTCTCCACAAGATCAGTACTTATTATCTGACCTCCCGCCATATTTTTTTCAACGATCATAAAATCCAATCCCGCTCTTTTTGCATATAATGCGGCACCCAGGCCTCCAGGTCCGGCCCCTATTATAAGAAGGTCGGTTCTCAATTCTTCCATATCAAGCATCTCCTAATCTGATAATTTTTATTTAGTTTACAGATAAAAAATAAAATCCAATATATTTTAGAACAATAATACTATTATAATTAAATTGCCTTTAAAATAAATCAGCAATTTTAATAAATTGAGGTTTTTAATAATATATTAGTTATTTGGATGATTTTCCCATAAATTTGGGGCAGCTGATATATGCTTGGTTGGAATTTAATGTATGATTATATAACCTTCGGGTTCGAGTCCCCTATGGGCTACCTATAACTATTCCCCCCAATATTATTTTAACAAAACAAAAAGGGAAGAGTTAAGCAAACCTAACCCTTCCCTTTTTGTTACTAGAGAAAAAGACTATCATCTTTTTTATCAATACGATACTTAAAGATATGGTAAATTACTAAGCAGACAGCACCAATTAAGATTATCCCAAGAACCTGGCTCATGATAAAAAGCGGCCAGGCAGGAAGTTTTGGGACATTGGCATTATCCATAAATCCGCTCATTTCTACAAGCACGTAAAAAGGAACCGTAAACAAAAGGATGAGGGCTGAAAAACTAGCGGAACAAATCCAGAGAATTTTCCGCAGATTCTTTAACTTTTTTTCCTTTATTGTCATTGCGTCAGTTGTCATAATTATTTCCTTTCTAAGTTTTTATTTTACTAAACTATTCTTCCTGATAAGATC
>CAZKVA010000141.1:0-4726 GCA_964556035.1 uncultured Actinomycetota bacterium | reverse complement strand
ACAAGACCCGGAGCCTTCTGGTCCGTAATTGCAAATGAAGGCGAGCTTTTAGAAAAGTTCGGGATAGAGATCGTCCCTTATAATCTTATAGATATAGTAAATGCTGCAAAAGAAATAAAGGAATCTGGTGGTAGTAGCTATAAAGATACTGTCTCATATATAAAGGATAATCTAAAAGTCGATATAGATGAAGACAAACTCGGTAATATAGTAGCATTAAAAGAAGCAATAAAACAGGTAAAGGAAAGGGACGGCATAACTACATTTGCTATCCAGTGCTGGACAGCGCTTGGAGATATAATGGGAATAGTGCCGTGTCTTGCAAACTCACTTCTCTTTGATGAGGATATTCCTGTAGTCTGTGAGACAGACATACATGGGGCCGTATCTGCTTCCATGGCCCAGGCTACTACATTCAACTCCTCCAAAGTTATATTTGCAGATGTCACTAACCGCCACCCTTCAGATGATGATAGCGAACTTCTCTGGCACTGCGGATCGTTCCCGCTCTCACTTAAAAAAGAAGGAGTAGAAGGCAGGGTAGGATGCAACGAAATACTTGATGATAAACCTGCAGGCATATGCGATTTTGAGATAAAAGGTGGAGATATAACTGTTATAAGGTTTGACGGCATTAAAGGAGACTACAGCCTGTTTGCCGGCCAGGCAAAGGGGACGGAAGGTCCAAAGACTACAGGCACCTATCTCTGGATAAAGACATCTGACTGGACAAAATGGGAAGAAAGACTCATATACGGGCCATATATCCATCACGTAGCAGCGGTTCACGGGAAAGTCTCACCTGTACTCTATGAAGCTGCAAGGTATATAGATGGGCTTACCCTGGATGCTGTAGAGCCGACAGAAGAAGAGATAAAAGGGTGGTTGGCAGGGAAATAGAGTTCGCTAATAATCAGCTATATAGAAATTTGGGATATATATAAATAGTTTTCGTTGTAGACTAATTCATTATTGTTTTTTACCCCTTCTTAGTAAGGCCTGAAGATATACTGTGAAGTCTTCTCTTTTACCGATAGAAATTACCCTGATTATTAGAGCCTTATCTTTAATTTCATAGACAATCCTTATTTTCTTTTTATAAACATAAAGTTTGTAGTAGCCGGTAAGGTCTATTCCTGCTCTATTTCCAAGGGATTTACCCAGAAAAGGATTCGTCTCAAGTAGGATAAGTTTTTTTAGAATTTGTTTTTTGATGCTGCCATCAAGTTTTTCAAAATCTTTTTTCGCTTCTTGTATTAGTAGTACAGCAAACCTCATTTAATTTTTTCTTTCCTGAGATCTTTACGGCTAATACCACTTTCTGATATCAAATTGTCAAGTGTGGTTACAGCTTTTTTACCTTTCCTTTTTCTGATCAGTTGGAAGATCTCCAGATGCTCTACAAGTTCAAAAGCTTCCTTAACTTGCTCGTATTCTTCAATAGGTATTATAACTGCTTCAAGTTCATTGTTTCTTGATATTATTATTTTTTCAGTTTGTCCCGATTTGAGTCTCTCCAGTATTTGCCCAAAATTTTTACTGGCTTTACTGGATGAAACTATATCTTCTTTTGTAATTGTGAACATAAATTAACCTCCGTAATATTATACGTAAATTATACCGTAAAATATTACTCTATACAATATTAAATAAATGATGGGTAGTAAAGAAATATTAATGGTCCAATAAGAGTTTCTCCGTATGCTGCAAGAATCATATAAAAACCATAAGAGGATTTCAGATATTTAGACCATAGACCCGCCAGGTAAGCGAGGTTTTTCCAAGCCTGAATATGGGATTTATGATATCCATATTAATATCTGCGAGCTGGGAAGCAGAGCCCCTGGTTATGCCAAGCTCCACCATGGAGAGCTCCTTAAGGCCCAGTGCAAGCACATCAAATTCAGCGTCTGTCATCTTTACCTGCTGGGGATGATTCCCTTCATTCCATATCGGATTATAAAGTTTCCTTATGGTCTCTATTTCACTGGCCAGATTGCTAAAATCAACATTCCTGATCTTGTTTAGGTAGTATGCCCTGTGACATATTCTTCAAGTTTTTTCATAGTAGTCCTAATATTACGGATCTCTATTTCAAACCTTTAGAAAATTATCAACCACACATCGGGCATTAATTTTGCAGAATCAATAAGACTTATTGCCAGGCAGGCTCCCAGTAAATTATTTATTATTTGGAGGCGGCACCCGGACTTGAACCGGGGATATAAGAATAAAATAAAAGTGTTAAAAATGTCTTAAGATTAGTAAAATAATATAATCATATTTTTTTAAGAAATATTATTAAAATATGTAGTTGATTATTAAGGACGCCGGCCCATATGATCAACCGGAAAGTTGATTTAAATAGAAAGATTATATATATCAATTATTGAGGTCATGATCTATGAATAGATTCGAAAAGATCTATAAAGATGTCCCTCTGGTCCAAAAAGAGTGGTTAAAAAATTTCAGAGAAATGCATCATTATCATCACCAGAATGTTGGTGATATAAACTGGAAATACATAAAATGCGGAATGGGGGAAGAAGTTGTGGTGATGCTTCCCGGGAGTGTTAGGTCGGCTGAAGTCTGGGCAAAGCTAATATCCTATCTTGAGTCAGAGTATAGGATAATATCTCCAACATATCCTGCAATAGAGAGCATGGAAGAGGGAGTAGAGGGTATAAAGGGAATAATGGATAAGGAAAAAGCAAGGAGAATAATCCTTATGGGCTCCTCATTTGGCGGATGGCTGGCACAGGTATTTGTCAGAAAACACCCGGGGATGGTAAAAAAATTAATACTATCCAATACTTCCACTCCGGACTCTGTGATGTCCAGGTTCCTTCTTGAATATACGAGGTTTACCCTCCCAAGATACCCTGAAAAGATATTGAAGCTTATATATAAGAGAAGCTATCTGAAGATACTTTCAGAGGTCGGGGAAGATGAAAAACAGTTCTGGAAGGCGCTTATTACAGAGCTGCTTTGCTACTATACTACTAAAAAAGAGATCATAACCATGTTTAGCGCAATACGTGATTTTGCGAGAAATTATAGTTTTAATGTTGATGATCTAAAAAGATGGAGGGGAAAAATACTGATAGTAGAATCATCCGATGATATCCACAAAGATGATTCAAAGGAAAGATTAAGGGATCTTTATCCTCGGGCGGAGGTAAAGACATTAAAGGATGCCGGTCATACTGCAGGCTATACCGCACCCCCTGAATATGTAAGGGCAGTTAAGCTTTTTTTATCAGCATGATCACTATAGATACCAATGAAAATCTATATTAATGAGAAAAAATATTATATACTATAATGCCATTTCTAAATAATATAAAACAAGAAAATAATTAATAGGAGTGATCTAAGATGGCAGAGACAGGGCTAGAGAAAATATTATCAAAAAAGGTGCTAAAACTTGAGGCAAGCCCCACTTTTGTCATTGATGCTAAGGCAAATGAAATAGATATAGAGCTTAAAAAACAGGGAGATTATGTAGTAAGGTTTGGTATCGGGCAGCCTGATTTCAATACGCCTGAAAATATAAAGGAAGCAGGGAAGAAAGCTATAGATGATAATAAGACTAAATACACTCCTGCAGCTGGCATAGGTGAGCTTAAAGAAGCTATAGTAAATAAATTCAAGAAGGATAATGACCTTGATTATGAACCTTCAAATATACTTGCAGGTATTGGCGCAAAACAGGTGCTCGATACGATAATGAGGGCATTTGTAAATCCTGGAGATGGAGTACTTGTCCCCAAGCCTTATTGGGTAAGCTATACACAGCAGGTTATATTATCTGACGGTGTTCCGCTGGAAGTGGATTTCAAGGAAGACTTGAAATTGGATATGGACCATCTAAAAAAGACTATCGCAGATTTTAAAAACCCCATAAAACTAATAATAATAAACAGCCCGAATAATCCGACCGGTGCAGTCTACTCTAAAGAGGAGCTGGAGGAGATAGCACAGGTATGTTTGAAAAATGGAATTTACATCATAGCTGATGAAGTATATGAGAAATTTATTTATGGCAGTACCTCCCATCACAGCATCGCAGGCTTCAGCCGGGAGCTTAAGGATCTTACGATCACGGTAAATGCTGTTTCAAAGACCTATGCGATGACAGGCTGGAGGATAGGATATTGTGCCGCTGATCAGGCTATCATAAAGCAGATGTCAAAAATACAGGGACAGTCACCCTCAAATCCATGTTCAATTGCCCAGTGGGCATCTATTGAAGCCATGGAGGGAGATCAGGGCAGCGTAGAGCTGATGAAAAATGAATACGAGAAGAGAAGAAATTATGTATATGATAGATTAAAGGCTATTGATGGTATAGAATGCGGACTTCCCGAAGGTGCTTTCTATGCATTTCCCAAAGTCTCGGGCCTATACAATAGCAGGGTAAAAAGCTCGGATGATTTCTCAGGAGCACTTCTTGAAAAAGGAAGAGTTGCAGTCGTCCCCGGTTCTGCATTTGGTGATGATAGATATGTGAGGATAAGCTATGCAGCTTCCATGGATAAGATAGTCGATGGCATGGACAGGATAGAGAAATTCTGTAAGGAGCTTTAAGCTCTAATCCAATCCAAAAAGAATATTGATCTCAGTTATTGCTAGGAGCCTGTCCGAGAATACAAATTAATTGAATATAAGCCTAAAAACACATAGAAATAATTAAGCAAATATGCTATAATAATAAGTAAATATC
>CAZKVA010000140.1:0-4843 GCA_964556035.1 uncultured Actinomycetota bacterium | reverse complement strand
ACCGTGGAGCTCCTTTTTTAACCGTTTTATAGGAAAGCCCGATAAAAGAAGTAATATTTTATATGAGATAAACATGATTATCACCTGTATTTTATTTACCCCAATTGTAATTATTCATGCTTTGGCCTCTTATTTATTTCAAATGCCAATTATAAGTTTTGAAAAAAAATGATATATTTATTTTTATGTAGACGGATATTTTTGACTTCAGAAGCAGCGTTTATGTCTTGATTGCTGAAATTATTTAAAGCCATTGTTGATATTAAGAACTCAATTCAGGTATCAAAATATTCTCATTTAAACTTAATAATCTGGTTTGAACTTCGTCTACTATCCCCAGCCAGAGTAGACATTTATTTTACTTGGTTACTAAAAAATCTTTCAAATTGATTAATTCCCTTAAAAAAAAGTTCGAAATTTCGCAACCCTGGCCAGCCAAACCAAATAAACTATATAAAAATTCTCTTTCTAATCTCATTATGATGATACTTTTCTGGTTTCATGGGAAAGGCGCATTCCCTAGTATCGCAAAGATTGATTACAGGAAGAATTAGCCACTTTTAAAAAATTCTTCAAAATTTAACTGGCATTCTATATTAATTAATGTAGAGTTTATTAGCATATGTTCATAACAAAATAAGTATAAATCACTTGATGAAGGTTATTCTATTATGCAAGAACAAGTAATAAAGTTTTAAATGAGCTCAAATGAATATAAAGGAGTAATGTGAAAAAGATATTCTTCTTTCTATTAGCAGCATTGTTTATTATTTTTCTCATTTCGCTAATAAGCTGTAATGATGAACCAGGGCACACCATCAAACAGTGGGAGGAAATTGAAAAGGAAAGGCTATCTGACTCAAAAGAAGAAGTGCGATACAGGGGAAAGGTATTAGAGATTATCTCTGAGGAAAAACAGGAGATTGAAAGTGGCATGGAATTAAGATTACAAATACTTAAGGTAAGAATCACCAATGGCCCATTTAAAGGCGAGATTATAGAAGTAAATAACTTTTTAGAAGAGAGTGGTGCTTACAATATTGAAGTAAGCGAAGGTGATCAAATCTTTATTATCCCGGAATTTGATAGTGAAGCTAATATTGTAAATTCTTATATTGTTGAAACAGTAAAAGACAAATATATAATAATAATAACCGTTCTTTTTACTATTATTCTGATTATTATCGGGAGGTTTAAGGGTCTTAGAGCTGCTATAACTCTTGCAATAACTACAGCAGCAGTAATAAAAATACTCTTGCCTCTAATCTTAAAAGGTTATAATCCTATCTTATTATCAGTAGCAATTGGGATAGCCATTACTATTATAACTCTGTTAATAATTAGTGGCATCAATAGAAAAACCCTCTCAACTGTTATTGGGACATCAAGCGGTATACTGATCGGAGGAGTACTGGCTTTAATTTTTGGAAATCTTTCAAATCTTACCGGGCTAAGCAGCGAAGAGGCAAGAATGCTTGCCTTTATTCCCCAGAATATAAGCTTTGACTTTAGGGGAATTTTATTTTCAGGAATAATCCTGGCATCTCTGGGAGCTGTAATGGATGTAAGCATGTCCATTTCTTCCTCCATGTTTGAAATTGCAAAAGCAGATCCCACTATCAAAAAAAATGATCTTATTTCTGCAGGAATGAATGTTGGACGGGATATAATAGGTACTATGTCAAATACTCTTATTCTGGTTTATATTGGCAGTTCACTGCCTCTTATGTTGTTATTTTTAGCTTATGATATTCCATTTATTGAGATCATAAACAAAGATATTATTGCTTCTGAGATAATTAGGGCACTTTCCGGAACTATAGGTTTAATTGCAGCCATACCAATTACGGTTTTCATCTCTGCCGCTATGTTTGGTAGAAGATATGTCAGGCAGGCAAAACATAAAAGATTATAAGGGGAAGACTGGTAATTTTGAGATTTAATACCAGTAAAAAACATAAAATAACAGTAATAGTATTAATTATGCTATTATCTATAACCTTAATGGGTTGCACCGGTGAGCCAAAATATACTTATGAAGAATATAAAAAGATAAAAGCTTTAAGCACCGAAAAAGAAACTGAATCTATACCAGAAGACAAATTAGAAGAAGATGACGCTAGCAAAGATGAACTACAATATTTCTCTGATGATTTAGATGATTATAATTCATATATAAACGAATTTACGTCGATATATGACAAATATACAGATGAGCTATTTGTTCTCTTTGATAGTTTTGACAACGAACAGAAAGATATTGATAAAAAGAATCAATATGCTAATTCAATAATAGATTATGAAGAAAAATGGATTGTTGACTTAAATGAAATTGGAGTTCCGGATTTCTTGAAAAAATATCATGAGTTTTTTATTGATTTTTTAAATAATGAAATATTATATTATACATATTTTTTAGAAGCTGATCTTAATAAAGCAGATATTTCAGTACAGAAAGCTGATGATTCATATGGGGAAAGCCTAATAGAATTGGAAGCAGTAAAAGAAAATTTTAATAGTAGAGCAGAACAGCTTAATTTTGATCCACCATTCTAGGAGTCTCGAGCCCAATTCTCAGACAGGCTCCTAGATTAACCATTATTTTAAAAGTTCTTTCTATCGCACTACTCGGGCAACCAGTAGCGCTTACTTATCCTAAACAACATAGCTCTTGACCTCAGTCTATAGTTTTCAAAATCATTCTATTGTGTTAATTTTATTATAGAGTTATACAAATTTTAACTGGAAATAATGAATACTAAAAATGGATGATGAAAAACTTCTAAAAGCTTATAAAAGAGTTAAAAAAATTAAAGGATTTTATATATATTTGATCGTTTATTTTGTTGTAAATATTATTTTTTTTATAATTAACCTTGTAGCCACTCCGGGTGATTGGTGGTTCTTTTATCCTCTAGCTATAATGACCTTTGTCCTTTTCTGGGTTACTATGGACGCATTTGTATTTAGCAGAAAAAGAAGCAGTGGCTGGGAAAAAAGAAAACTGAAAGAAACAATCAAACAGATGAACGAAGAAAAATAGAATTAACCCAATTCTGGAGTAAAAATATCCTTATTTAGAAGTAAGATCTTGGTTCTAACTTCGTCCACTGTCCCCAACCACATATAACTTTTTTAAATACTCAAAATAACCTTTAAATTGATTAATTCTTTTAAAAATTTGTTCGAAATTTCGCAACCCGGGCCAGCCATAATTCTTAGATAGCAACTGTCCGCGGCCACGGAATACGTCGTGCCTGGGTCCACACTGTATTGATATAACTTAACGCGAAGTGATTTTGCACAAGGTGAAGCCAAAAAGAACCAGGCTCTGTGAGTTCAAGATATCCCTCATTATGTACCGCGAATCCGCAGAGCTCCATGATCTTAAATAAGCAGCGGGCTTTACGGCTTTCCTTACCGAAGTACATAGCGAAATTGTCCAGTGGTATTCGTGTATCATAGAACCGCCAGTATAACCACCACCAGTTAGACATCATAACAGTAAATGGCATTCGCAGAGCGCTTGCTGTATGCCCCTCACTTATTGCACTTATCCAGCTATCAAGAGCGAATGTATTTATAACAAATTCGTCTGGTAGGTGTGAACCAGCACCCGGACCTATACCAATATAGCTATCCCTTGTAACCGAAGAATAACGGGGAACTGCACCCCTTTTAAAACCCCATACAGACACCCTTTTAAAATCATGTTCAATACACCATTCATTGATTGCCTTATAATGCGACCTGCGGACTCGCAGGTTTGGCATACGTACTGATGTAAGGTTTAGGTATTTGCCTATTGATGTATATGGAAATGTGAAGAGCGGGTATGTAGTGAGCTGATTTGCTCCAAGTTTTTCAGCTTTTGTAAGATCTTTAATCACATCGTCAACTGTCTGACCAGGCAAAGCGAACATAAGATCCACATTAACCGAGGCGAAGCCGCCGTTTGCAAGTAGGGTAAGTGCGTGCTCTGCAATGTCTGGCTTATAATCTCGTCCGATAATCTTTAGATTCTCAGACCGGAATGATTGCACACCAAGTGAAACAAGTGAGATATTTGCATCATGTAGCTTCTTTATTGTAAGGCTATTCACGTCAGAGGGATTTGTCTCTATGCATACATCACCCGTCAGATGGAATTTATTACGTATGAGTGTAAGTATTTCTGCTACGCTATCTAAGGCAAGCGTCGGAGTACCCCCACCGATATAAATACTCGTTATTTCAGCAGGCCCTATTTTATCAGCCCACCAATTAACCTCTGCAAGAGCAGCCTGCGTATAAGGTTCTACCAACTTTTCATCATAAGTTACTTTAGTATAAGGGCAATATGGACAGCAGTTACGGCAGAAGGGTACATGCAGATAAAGCGATGTCTGTTTTACAGGTGAAGGTGTCCAGTCCTTCGGAAGTGGATCAAAGTGCCATTGTTGATCAGAACCTACAAGATAGCGGCGTAAAATGCGTGTTGCAATCTGTGATAATATATTGCTACCTTTACTCACAAATATCTCCTCATTCCCACAATAGCACTTAGTTTTAGATTTCGAAACTCTGTAGTCTCTGTGCACGCTGCGTAACCGCAGTTCTCGCATATGTCATATGCCTCACGACAGCAAACATACTCACCATCTATATCTACTACACGGGTAGCCAAATACAGCTAAAATAAAAGTTAAATTTGAAGATCCATTTTTCTTTTAGATTTTATTATGTTCATAGATATTTTTATTCTTACAATAATTAATCTGCATAGTGACATCCTCACGGCAATAAATCACCATGCATCCCGTTTGGGATTTGGTTCCTGCTTCACAGAGTCAACTTGCAGTGC
>CAZKVA010000139.1:0-4877 GCA_964556035.1 uncultured Actinomycetota bacterium | reverse complement strand
AAGATCGATTTTACGGAACAGTATTTTAATGTCCTGGAGGAAAAGCAGATAGCTGAAGAAAGAATAGTAGTCGAAAAAAATGTACTTGAACAGGAAAAGATCAAAAAGGAACAGGTCATAATCCAGGCAGAAGCAGAAGCTAAAGAAATAGAGATCAGGGGTGAGGCCTTAAAGCAATATCCTGAGATCATACAGCTTGAGTTCATCCAGAAACTGTCCCCGAATATTTCCTGGGGAATATTGCCAGATAGTGGTGTAATACCATTTTTAGACCTGAGCAATATGGCTGAAGGTATGGATGTATCTACTATAATTCCAAGTACTGAAACTACGGAATAGGAAAAGAGTAGAAAAGGTAGGAAAATAGTTATAAAAACAAGCTGCAGGACCCGGGCAGGAAGGTCAGCAGCTTGTTTTTGAATTCTACGGGACCCAAAGCCGGCTGACGGATGGTCTTGCAGGAGTCATAAAATCGGTCACTTTAATTTATTAGGATAATAATTAAAAAAGTAATTTAAGGATAATTTTTCCATTTAACAAAAAATATATTATCATTTATAGAAATCATATTAAAAATAAGAGGTTTAAGATAAAACAAAGAATTACAGATTATATAAATACGGTAAAGACATATAATAAGATCGCCGGTATAACCAAGATCACACGCCGGTATTTTGCAATAAATGGATTTGATGGTGTTATCACAAGTATAGGAATACTGCTTGGAAATTATATAATAAAGGTTTCTGAACCGAAGAATGTTCTCATCGCCGGATTTGCCGTAATAATATCTCTTGGTGTCTCAGGGGTATGGAGCGCATATAATAGTGAAACTGCTGAGAGAAAAAAAGAAATGGATGAACTTTCTGAATCCACTTTATATGGTTTTGAGGAAACAGTGATCTCAAAGGCACAGAGATTTGCCACAATCGTGCTCTCAGCGGTAAATGGAATTTCACCAGTAGTAACTGCCTTTATCCCACTGGTACCCTTCTTTTTTGCAAAGAGTATCCCGATCGAGTATTGCTACTGGTCAGGTTTCGGGCTGGCCTTCCTCATACTTTTTGGAATGGGTATTTTCCTCGGGAAAGTATCGCGTACAAATCTTGTAATAAGCGGGATCAAGATGCTCCTTGCAGGAGGTTTTGTGGTAGGCTTCTCACTTCTCCTGACTCTTATGGATTAGGAGCCAGTTCTAGGACAGGCTCCTAGCATAAAAAAGCCCCGCTAAAATAAGCGGAGCTCTTGTGCTTAGCATCGTCAACAACCTACAACTACAGTATTGAGAGGTAGGTGTCGAGCTCATATTTGGATACATGAGTCCTGTACCTGTCCCACTCAATCTTTTTATTTTCAATAAACTTATTAAATATATGATCGCCAAGTGTTTCCCTCACAAGTTCGCTTTCCTTCATATATTGAACAGCTTCCCAGAGATTATTTGGAAGAGTATCGATCCCGGCTTCTTCCCGTTTCTTTTCATCCATTTCAAAGATATTTTCTTCAACTGGATCAGGGAGCTCATACTTTTCTTCAATACCCTTAAGACCGGCAGCAAGCATAACTGAAAAAGCAAGATATGGATTACATGCAGGGTCAGGGCACCTGAGTTCCACTCTTGTCGACTTTTCTTTCCCGGGCTTATACTCAGGTACTCTTACAAGCGTGGACCTGTTTTTTCTTGCCCATGAGATATATACAGGGGCTTCGTAACCGGGGACAAGTCTCTTGTAGGAATTGACCCACTGATTGGTGATGGCAACTATTTCTTTGGAATGTTTGAGTATACCTGAAATATATTGCTTTCCTTCTACAGAAAGATTATAGGGATCGCCGGCATCATGGAATGCATTCCTATCGCCTTTGAAAAGGGACTGATGTACATGCATGCCGCTTCCGTTTTCTCCATAAAGCGGTTTTGGCATAAATGTTGCATAGACATTGTTCATTGTGGCCACTTCTTTTACTACCAGCTTATATGTCAATGCATTATCAGCCATAGTAAGGGCATCTGTATATCTGAGGTCGATCTCATGTTGCGAAGGTGCTACTTCATGATGAGAATATTCAACACCTATACCCATTGCTTCCAGGTAAAGGATAGTATTTCTCCTGAGTTCTGTTGCCATGTCAAGCGTAGTCAGGTCAAAATATCCTCCTTTGTCGAGGACCTGGGGTTCGCCCTCATCAGACTTAAAATAGAAGAATTCAAGTTCCGGTCCTACATAAAATGTATAACCCATATCTTTTGCTTTTTTTAATGTCCTTTTTAAAACCAATCTCGGATCGCCTTTAAAATTAGAACCATCAGGATTTTGAATGTCAGCAAACATCCTTGCAGAGCCGTTTTCTTTGGAACCCCAGGGAAGTATCTGGAAGGTGTTCGGGTCCGGCATGGCGATAACATCGCTTTCCTCTATTCTGGAAAAACCCTCTATAGAGGAACCGTCAAATCCCATTCCTTCTTCAAGAGCAGTCTCGAGCTCTTCAACTGTAAGAGCAAAACTCTTAAGTATCCCCTGGACATCGGTAAACCATAAACGGATAAACTTGATGTCATTATCATGTGCCTTCTTAAGTACATATTCTTTCATTTTGCCATTGTTTTCCATGTTCTTTCCTTTCTGATCGATCTAGGAGTCTGCAAGCTTTAGGTCCCAGTTCTCGAACTGGCTTCCAGTCTCAATGATATAATTGTAAGTTACCAGATATTATAGCTTAATTAATAAGGTCTTAGGTTAAATCCATGTTAAATCTTTAATGATAACTTACCTTCTTTAAAAGTTTTACCTCGGTAAGTACCCCTCTATAGATCACAGCATTAAAGGACCAGGGGCCTATCCGAAAACTGGGACCTAAAGCTTGCAGGTCTGGGGATATCTATTTGGTACGGGATATTATTCCTGGGATGAGAACATATAGCCGACATTGCGGACGGTTTTTAGCATATTATTATACGGAGGCGGTATCTTTGTCCTTAGCCTTCTCATATGCACATCCACTGTACGGCTTCCTCCATAATAATCATAGCCCCAAACCGTTGAAAGAAGGTTTATACGGGTAAATACTTTATTCTGGTTTTGAAGAAGAAGCTTAAGCATCTCAAATTCCTTAAAGGTAAGTACCACTATCTCACCATTTATTTTTAGTTCATACTTTTCAAGATTAAGTATCATATCACCGACCACAAGGCTATCTTTGGGTACAAGGACTTTTATCTTAAGAAGAAGGAAATTAATCCTCGGGATGAGTTCTGTTTCTATTTGAGATGAGAGCATAAAATCGTCAGCCATCATTCCATTACTAAAAATTATCTTTAACTGGTCCGGTTCAAGGATAAAGATTATTGCCAGACCTGATTTATGAAAGGAAGCTGTATCTGTTGAAATGTTTTTTATATTTTTTCTGTCACTTATATCCAGAGTCGTGATATCGAATATAACAAGGTCTTTTCCTTTAGGAGCATCTTTATCAGGCCCGGAACTTCCGGGCCTGCCGGTGCTTAGCTCAAAACCACTTTCACTTTTAAAAGCTTTTTTAACCTTATCTACAATATTCTCATTTAGCGAATATAAGATTATCCCTATCATTTTCATGCCTTTGTTTTATATAAAAATCAAAGCAAGTAAGTTATAATTTCCGTATATTATAAAGTACTATTGTATTTTATAAAAATTAAGTAGTTTTTTATAGCATCGTAAAGATCATAGAAAGGTTCGCATTATGTTAATAACACTTATTGTGGCGCTGATAGTACTTGCTTATTTCTTATTTAAGTCTGCCCGTTTCGGTAAGATGAGTACCGCTGAATCTTCGATATTAGGCGTATTATCAATTGGTCTGACAGGATACTTTATCTACTTTATAGTTTCAGGTGTTTAAAGGGAGAATGGTCAGGGGCATAGCTGGTTTGCCAGGAGCATAACCGGTTTAACTCTGTATATTTTCAATTATATTAAGGTCCCCGGATGCTGCGGATTCCAGGACCCTTTTCATATAAATATCCACCATATCAGGAGATAATGGTATAGGCATATTTTCAAGCTTAGACTTAAGGGCTGGATCCTTTGCCGCTTTTAAGGCTCTCTCTATATGTATTTTGGAAAAACCTTCTACCTCATCTAATGTGGTCGGAAAACCTATTTTCTTTGCAAAACCGATCATTGCGGAAGCCACGGAAAGGCCAAGCTGTCTGCCGGATATCTTATTAAAATCTGTCCTTGAATAACCATATTTTTTAAAGATATTACCGATGATCCTTAAAGAATCAGTTATGGCAGGCGCAAAAAAAACAGAATAATAAGGTTCCATAATAGCGCATGCCCGCCCATGACTTAAAATATCTACAAGTGAAAAACTGGTAAGATGGGCACCATTGGTCCCACCGATCATGATGGCATAACCTCCAAGGTCCGTTCCATAACATAATGCATTTCTGGCATTATTATCATCAGGCGCATTAATGACTTCGGGGAGGTATTTAACAATAAGGTCTAAACCTGTAGATGCAATATCGGATACTTTTTTAAATCCTGGTTTTCCCTCAGAACCATAAAGGACCTCGATCAGGTGGGTAAAGCCGTCAAGCGCTCCGTCGGAAGTGATCCCGATGGGAGCATTGTATGTCACACTATAATCAAAAATTGAAAGGTCTGGTACTATGGCTTCGTCGATTATAAGTTTTTTTTGTAATGTGATGGAGTCTGTGATATTTGAATATTTTGTAAGATGAGCCCCTGAACCGGCATTAGTCTGTATGGCAAGGTGGGGAAGCAGTGTCTTGGTGCTATTCTTAATGGCTGCAGATACTATTCCTACCCCGAAATAATCATTAAGGTTCCCTCCGAATGTATGAAGGACAAGGGCAGCTTTAGCAG
>CAZKVA010000138.1:0-4918 GCA_964556035.1 uncultured Actinomycetota bacterium | reverse complement strand
TCAAATGGATAATTATGGACAATTATTTTCAATTTTGATATATTCTATCAGAACAAATATGGGGCAAAAGTTCTTTTACTTTTTATTTGTTCTGCTATAATGAATGCTCTGTTTAGAGTGGGGGTGTAGCTCAGTTGGGAGAGCGCCTGCCTTGCACGCAGGAGGTCAGCGGTTCGATCCCGCTCATCTCCACCAATTAACGGAGATTCTTCATCTAATGACGGGATAAATAGGCTCTGGTTCTTTACCATTGGCAGAGTAGCCCGGTCTGGCAACATAGTGTTTTTTACTCTTAACCGGAGATTCCTGTTTTTGTTCCTAAAAGTTTGGCTATATACAATTATCCTGTATATTAGGAGAGTTATTATTTAGTTTTATATAGATAATGAGCATTAATACACAATAGAGGTATGTTAATGTATAATAATGTATGATAATGAATAATTTATGATAAGAAGAAAGGAGAAAACAAAATGTTACGTAAAATCGAATGCTTCATCCAGCCATCAAAGCTGGATAAGATCAAAGACGCTCTTATAGAAGCAGGCGTAGATGGAATGTCCGTTTCAGAAGTGGAGGGATTTGGCAGGCAAAGAGGCCGGCTAAATGGAGAGAAGCCCTCAAGTGAGGTCAAATTCAGACCTAAGACTAAGATAGAGATCGTAGTAGACGAAGAGATCGTGGATGAGGTAACAACCCTTATTGTAAAACTGGCACGTACAGGTAAGATCGGAGCCGGCAAGGTATTTGTGATCCCTGTAGAGGATGCAATAAGGATAAGGACATCAGAGGCTGGTAAGGCTGCCATATACTGAGTATCATACTTTGAATGGGTACAGGGTAATCTCTCCTACTTCTGGTCTGAGCGTGAAGTAAAGCTAAAACTTAGAGATATCATGGAAAAGGCCTTCTATGAAGTATATAAAATAGCAGAGGCCAGAAAAGTTGATATGAGGACAGCAGCTGGGCTCCTTGCAGTGGAAAGAGTGGCAAAAGCTATAAAGCTAAGAGGGATATATCCGTAGAAAAAGTAAGAATCATATTCGTCAATCTTAAGAAAGAAGGAGCCGGGATTACCGGATATTTATATATTATAAGGGTGGCATACCATAGAGTGATTTGAGCCGGCCAATATATTATCGGGACTTGGCTTCTTGTCTATCCAGCATCTCTACAAGAGTAATAGAGCTTAATGTTGTATTAAACTGCCTTGTTGCTTTCCCCCAGATTTCTCTTGCGACACAAGTTTTTGAGCGGTAGCAAATATCGGGACTATCTACGCACTCAGTAAAAGCAATGGGTCCCTCAACAGCATTTATCACTTCAGATAATTTGATCTTATCGGGAGACCTTGATAGAAAATAACCACCATGGGAACCTCTTGTTGATTTGATAAGACCGGCAATTTTTAGCGGTATTATCAATTGTCCCAGATACTTAAGCGATATGTCCTGAACCTTGCTAATATCTTTTAACAGGACAGGTCCCTCGCCGAAGTGCAGTGCCAGTTCCATCATGAGTCTTGTACTGTATCTTCCTCTTGTAGATAGTTTCATAATATTTCCTTAATTTTATTGATTGAAAATTATAGTATAATGCTACTATTCTAATAGAATTAATATATTTTGTAAATTATCTTATCCTGTCCCGGGGGCCTGTCCGGGAATTAGATCTTAGCCCGAGTTCTCTAACAGGCTCTCAATATTCTATACTATGATAATAATTTCTGCTAAAATATTAAACTGTCTTTTTAATTTAAAAAAAGATTATTATTTCTATTATAACCGGGGGAGCAGATGTCCAAGATCTGGTTGGATGTATTTTTAGGAAATATAGGCAGGTATATTGTTGATTTTATAATCAACTATTATTATTTCATCATTCCTCCAATTATTGCATATGGGATATTTCTCACCATATCTTCCTATAATCTTAAAAGGATAGAAAAAAGTGTAAATTATGAGATAGTGAGACAGGCCAGGATCATCAGGGCAAAATATCCTGAAATAAATTATACGGAGCTAGTTGGCAGGATCAGGATCGATTGGGATAAGATGATGGATCTAAAATCATTTTTCCCCTATATTTCCCAGGAGTCTGACCTGTGGGTATCGAAAACGACCCGCGAAAATATAAGAGACATCATAATGCATAATGATGCTAAGATAAGACTGGTGCTTGAGAGAAATGATATCCATTTGATAGGTGAAAGACCCGGGGTAAGAAAGAATCTCTATACAGAGTTTATTCACCGCGTGACACGAAAAGATTGATTGACTGCAGGCCCAGGTCTAAAATTCTCGGACAAGCTCCTAAAAAGGAACAAAAAAACACACTCCATGGTCGTCCATATTGCTATACAAATAAGTTAAGTATGGGCTTGACTATTTGAAGTAGTATCCAGAAGAATATGTTTGAGCTTGCGCCCATGCTTGATATGCTGGCATAATCTCCCACGAGGTTAAGGTCATATTTTATAAAGAAATTAGTAAAGAGTTCTCCCATATCAGTGGTGATCCACAAAACCAGCGGGATTATTACAGCAGCTGATATAAAGCTTCTGAAAAAATCACCTTTTGAGAGTATTATTGCCCATACGATAAGGAAGGGGATAATGACCAGATCAGCACTGGGCAGCACCCTGTTACCTGGAAGAAGAGTCGAAAGATATACTGTTAGTGGTATTATTATAACAGACAGGCCGATTACTGAAGGATGGCCGACAAGTATTATAGAGTCAAGTCCAATATAAATGGTCCTTCTGGTTATTTTTCTCCTGATAAGACTACGGAAGTCATTAACAGCAGGGACCATGCCTTTCATAAGGAGATTTACGGCCCTTGGAAGAAGGACCATTATAACAGCCAGCCTTAACCCGCTTGAAAGTGCATATAAAAGATTAGGGACCAGCTCCAGTAGCAGTGTCCTATAACGTGTAATAATGCCGATAATAAAACCCAGTATAAAGCCCATCACCAGGGGTTCTGAGAAAAATCCAAGCTTATATTGTATCTCTTCATAAAAAATATGGATTCTCTTAATGATTGGTATCTTATTCAGGATTATATTTATTAGATGAGAGAAAGGAGCCCAGCATATTATATTTGCCCTGGGGTTTGAAATTCCTCTTAGTCCATAATATGCCTCTATATGGTGTGCATATATATCTGCAAGTACAAAAGTGATCGCTGCGACTATCACTGATATTAATATGCTTATCCATTCTATTTCGGTTATTGTAAAAATTATTGAACCAACAAGAAGGAAGCTCCAATAGCCCCAAATATCGATATTTATAGTGCGGGTAAACCTTAAAAAGAGCATAAGCATATTTAATATGAATATCGAGATGATTATATGAAGCAGGATCTGGGAATTAAATGCGATTGCCTCTGTTACGAGCCATCCCGTATCAATGATCTCATATTCCTTCAATGAATTTATAATGATCGTATTCGTAAGTGGTTCAAAGAAGTTTACAAAGATAGTCATCAAGATGCTTAAGCTAATAAAACCCAGTAATATGAAAAGGCTGTTTTTTAGATTCCCCAGCACATTCCTTGTAGAGAAAAACCCTATGACCAAAAAGAGACATGGTATTATTATTACCGGTCCGATGTCTATCAGGTATTTAATGATCTTGTAAGTAGTCGACATGCATCCTGCCTGCTGCTAGATTCATATATCTTAAGTAATATATCAGAATTTTTAATTTTATTTAACAGCTTATGATAAAATTCTACCTTCCCTTTTTTTAGCAGAAGTAAAAAAACTATACTCACGGACACCAGTCTCTTACCCTGATATCCCATTTCAGCAAAATCAAGAGGCTTCTTGATGACTGCTACTGCCATTCCTTCAATGATCACCTTATCAGGATCGGTGTGAGGGATAGCGATCTTTATCTTTCCGGTATCGAGTCCGGTAGGAAATTTCCTCTCCCTTTCTATAAGACTCTTAAAAAAATCAGCCTCTATAAAGCCCCTTTTTTCAAGTTCGGCACACATCAGCTCAAAAAGCATATCAATGCTTTTGACTTTCGGGTCTAAAAAAATCAGGTCTTTATCTATATGCATCAAAACCCCGGACTGTAATTAAAATTACTTTAATGTAAATAAAATTTTTAAGTTTTTAGTGAGGATATATTATACTATCAATCAAGATTATAAATAGCACGAATATAATACCATATTGATCCGAACGGGAAGAAAGGAAAAGATGAATGATCTGGAAAATAGAATAGATGGCGATACAGCAAAGAACCTGGACGGTAATAAAAAAACCCTCGACCGGGTATGCGACGGCTTTTTTAAGATATTAAAAAATAGTGACCTGGAAGACATTGCATTAAAAACCGGGACGACTATCATTGGATCACAAAGACTTGGTCTTTTATTTTTTGGAGGTGAAGTAATTGTAGATCTTGAGACTGAGGGGATATATTATAAGGAAGGATCTTCCGGGGGCAAGACCCAGAACTCTAAGAAACTTGATATATTTTCCTATGCGATAATACTTCACTATCTTGTAAATGCAGATGGGGCAAAGATCAGTGGAGAATGGATATCTTACAGGGAACTTCCTGATGGGATGTTTTATTTCAGGACCATTCCGGGAGTACTTGAACCTGTACGCCAGAAGTATAAAAACTCTGCTGAGGACCTGATAAAAAAAATTGAGGGATCAGGAGGGCACAGGAGCAGTGATTTTAAAAATGGTGGAGTAATATACCCATTTAAAAATTTTCCGGTCCTTGTGATAATCGATGAAGAGAGCGAAGAGTTTGATGCAAGCCTGAGGATTCTTTTTGACAGAAATGGGAGTCATTATATTAAAACATATGTGGTAAAGATGATAGTTGTATACATTGCCAGGAGTTTATCCTAAAAGCGGGTCTTGGCTGAGTCCAATTTCAGGA
>CAZKVA010000137.1:0-4964 GCA_964556035.1 uncultured Actinomycetota bacterium | reverse complement strand
ACCTGACGAAGTCCTGCTTCGCCTTTTCCCGTAACGCTCACCACCATGGCTTTTGACCACAGCAGCTTACGGTGGTTTGAAGCCTACTCCTGCAAGTCGGCTCCGAAGGGCCTGCCTTCATCTTTGATTCAGCTTTCATGGCACACGAGGATATGCTCCTTTTCCATTCAAAATCCACAACTTTCGATTATATCTCATACAAAGTATATATAATTTAACCATTTTTGGTTTAAAAAACACTTACATAGATTCCGTTTTACACAACAGATTTTACTTTTAGCCAATTCTTTTTTAAAATTATAAATAATCCACTCAGGATTTATGCCTGAACTGCGGGATATAATCATGGTTCGCTGCAAGCATCTCATTTACCATAGTCTTGATTTCAGCAAGGCTAAGTACCGCGGAAGTTAGCGGATCGAAACATATTGCATGGAAAATTTTTCTGGGATCTCCGGTAACCGACGCTTCAACTGCTAGTTCATCACACTGCGCATTGATATTGTTTAAGATAGCCAGATGCTCAGGCAACGGCCCGACATGGATCGATTCCAATCCCTTCGGTGAAGCAAGCACTGGAACCTCTACACAGCAACCTAGGGGCAGATTGTCTATCAGTCCGAAGTTACGAACGTTTCCGTTAAACTCGAACAACGTCCCATCT
Source organism: uncultured Actinomycetota bacterium (assembly GCA_964556035.1). Taxonomy (GTDB): domain Bacteria; phylum Actinomycetota; class Humimicrobiia; order Humimicrobiales; family Humimicrobiaceae; genus M55B120. The sequence continues at coordinate 4,300 of CAZKVA010000137.1, read as the reverse complement.
CCGAATACTGCATTGAAAATACTGGAAGCATATTCGTTTCCACGCTTCAAATCCACTTCCTCCGATATCCATTTTCTAATGTCATCTTTCCAAGTACTCTCCCTGGAAGCACGCTCATTCAGGATGTATCCATACAGACCCGGATTCCAGCCGGTGCCATGGGTACAGTATTTCTCAATCAGTTCGGGCCGTTTTCTGAACCACGCATTGTATTCAGAGTTATGTCCGCTGGATTCCGTTACATAATAATCAAGATGTAGGAACATTTCATTCCTTACAATCTCCTCATTAAATATTTCAGGCTTTCCAACTGCCTCTCTTATAAGTGGATAAGCATCCTTCCCCTTCCATTTGTAATCAAGGTACCATGCCTGATGGTTGATACCCGCACAAGTAAATGTAATTTCATCCTTGGGAGCACCTATCCATTTTGCGAGCATTTCAGCAGTACCCTGAACGCTGTGACAAAGCCCTGTTACCTTCACTTTGCCTACCCCCTGCATTGCCCGGCAAAGCATAGCCATCGGGTTGGTATAGTTGAGAAATATCGAATTAGGACAATACTTTTCAATATCCCTGCAAATATCAAACATTACGGGTATTGTCCTAAGTGCCCTGAAAATGCCGGCTGGTCCTCTCGTATCACCTATATTGATGTCGACTCCGTATTTCTTAGGAATCTCAATATCTGTTTTCCATATATTAACTCCGCCTGCAAGTATGGTACACACTACACCGTCAGCATCTTTCAGCGCTTCAGCCCTATTCTTCGTCACTATTACCTTTGCAGGGTATTTACCTTCTTCGATTATCCTATCCACTGCCTGCTTAATATAAGCCAGACGTTCATCGTTTACATCCATCAGCGCCAAAGTACAATCAGCAAAAGCAGGAAATGAAAGAATATCGCGTATTAGTCCCCTGGTAAAAACAAAACTTCCTGCACCAATAAAAGCAAACTTTTTCATATAAATCCTCCTAATTAAAGTATATAGTATTGTTCACCGTTTTTTCAATTCCCGTATTTATTATTAAGTATTCGATTTAAGCCATTCTAGAAGTTCATCGGCTTTCTAAGGTGAATTTATCTTAATGTCGAACATCGGACCCTCGGGCTGCGGCTCCTTGTAATAATGCTTAATATTCTCAATTGTCCAATCATACAAATGCAAGTCCTCATCAGCTTTCTGTATTTTTTTCAATAGGTCCATCCATTCATATGTAAAAGATTGTCCGACACCAGGCACACACTGCATTACATCAATTTCCGGAATTACCAGAATATCTTCAAGATGTTCAAGAACAGTCTTACCATTAAAGTAATAAGCACAATAGTCAAAGAATAAGGCTTCTTCTCTGAGTGCAGTAGTTACATACCTTCTCTCACGTTCTAGACTGATCATATAGATAAAATCACATTGGATTGTAGCAAATCTGCCTTCTGTATAGAAAGACACCCACCTTATGTTTCCCCTGTTCTTCATGTTTCCTGCTTCAAAAAAACTATTATATACAGGAATATAAAGTTTCCTAACTGATTCAAGTGCTTTTCTGGTTTTCTGTGCATCACCCACCGTAATTAATAATTCCGAGTAATAGAAAAAATCAAAGTTTAATTTTTCAGATAGCTCTTTTAATCCCGTTATGCCTTTATCCGGTTGCGCTTGCTTATCCCCCGTGAAGTACAACATATAACACCAACCAATCCTGCTTTCAATTTATTCATTTTCACCCACCCTCCTGCATTTCTATTAACATTAACCATTATCAGAATAGATTTTATCCAAATACCTTTCTCATCCTATCACAGTAGTATTGTATGTTTTCCCATTTCGCGTCTGGAGGAATCCTATGGTCCGGACACGGTATATATCCTCCAATATCGACTAGAGGTCTCAAGCGCTCAATCTCCCTGTCAATCGCGGCATAATCATATTCAAAAACCTTTTTGTCCATACCTCCCACTCCCCTGAGTTTACGACCGTATTTTTTGCGCCAGGGGCTTATATTCGCGTCCCATGTGCCTACTTCAATAGGGAACATAGTATTTACACCATTTTCAATCCATGTTGGTATAAGTGCATCAATCTTTCCATCACAGTCCACTGAAACAATATTTATACCGTAATTCCTAAGTAAATCTGTTATACGTTTATAATGCAGCCCTACCTTCTCATGGAAAACTGAAGGGTTAACCAAGGGACCGTTTTTAAAACAGATGTCTTCCCAAAAATGGGCAAAATCAAAGTCTGAATAGATGCATAGTATTCTTTCCACTACCCTGAACGAAAGCTCCCCAATAGTATTTATTATCTCATCATAGAGTTCTTCGTCGTCTGCACATAAGTAAGATACGCCTTGCACCCCCATCAAATTCCTTAAATACCCAAAAAGACTTCCGCAGTAAATGCCAACTGGATATTCCCTTTCACGCTCTTCTGCCAATATTTTTAAAGTGTTCATACATACTCTCTCATCTGTATATTGCAGTTTTGGTAGGTAACAATCCTCCCAAACTTTTCTGTTTTTAAGCAGATAATCTACTTCGGTAGGAATTGAAATGACTCCGGGCTTTTCCAAGACAATAAGTCCATCAGTGTTTATAACCTTCAGTTTCCCATCAGGAAGCTCCTCGAGAATTTCTCTTTCAAATCCCGGCATAAGAAGGGTATTTCCTGCAAATATTGTTTGCCAGTTGAAATCGAATCCTAATTTTTCAGCTAATGCCCTATCTTTCTCATTACCATCAGAAAGACCATTAATTTCTGATTTTTTAATATGTTTTTCATTACACCATTTTTCCAATGTTTTTTCCCAATACCCGAAATGTACAACAGGTAGACGATCATAATCTTCGTAGTTAAAAATAGCCTTGATCCTTTCTCTGTTTGTCATGTGATATGCCTCCCTATAAATATGTAAATTATATCCTTGTCGATTAAAGAATTATCTTAAATATAGACTTCATCGCACTATATACTGTAGTAATGGTATTTGTTCAATCCTATCTATTATGCTTTTTTATTTACCATGCACCCACGGATTAACTTCTTAACTACTTCCTTTATCTTTTCTTTGACAGGCTTAATTACGTCCAATGTGTAAGGGTTGAGACCTCTTTTCACCAGCTCTTCTCTTAGATTATTCATATATGTGCAGTGAATAATTGTCCCGACATTTACTTTGTTGATCCCATTCTTAATGGCTTTTCTGATGTCTTCTTCAGGTATCCCTGTACCACCGTGCAATACAAGCGGTATATCAACAGCAGCATTTACTTCTGCAAGCTTCTTGAAATTGATTTCAGGTTTTCCTTCATAGAAGCCATGGGATGTTCCTATACCTATAGCAAGTGAATCAACTCCTGTTTCCTTTACCAGGGTTACAACTTCATCCACCTGCACAAGGAAGTCTCTTCCCATGAAGTCTCCTTCGATACCTTTTCCTTTTATTCTACCAAGCTCAGCCTCCACATGAACCCCTTTCAGATGAGCAAACTCTACAACTTCCTTAACCATTCTTATATTTTCTTCGAGAGAATACTTCGAAGCGTCTATCATAACCGACGGGTAGCCGTTATTTACAGCATCCTTACACATTTCAACCTTGAACGAATGATCCAGATGATGAATGAGAGGGATTTTTGCTTTTTTCATGGCAGCTTTACCAAAAGCTCCACAGAGCTCTACCCCTATTTGTTCTACTACCAGAGGGTTGGACGCAATCATTATGGAAGCTTCTTCCTCTTCTGCCGCTTCAATTATGGCTAAAAAATCCCATATATCGGAATAATTAAAGCATGGTATTGCATACCCTCCTTGGTCCGCTTTCTTTAGTAACTCTTTTAAACTTGTTTTATTCATCATACTTCTTTCTTTTTATTTTTATAGTTTTCTATGAACCTTATTACTTCATCATACCCGGACACATTAGTAGTGGCACCTATTTGTTGTATGCAGAAGGCCGAGACTGCAGATGCAAACTGTGCACATTCCCGTAGCTCCCACTTTTTTAACACACCGGTTAGGAAGCCTGCAACAAAAGAATCTCCTGCTCCTGTAGTATCTATAACATTAACGTCAAAGGCAGGAAAATAGAAGCCTTCCTCGGAGCCTTTTACATAGCAGCCTTCTTTCCCGAGCTTGATAACAATAACCTTTACTCCTTCGTTCTGCATAAATTCCACTATCTCTTTAGGTTTTTCCTTTTTTGTTATTCTCTTTGCCTCATTTATGCTGGGCATAAAGAAATCAAGGTGTTTCAAACAGGGTCGGATAATCTCTAACCACCTGCCCGTAGT
>CAZKVA010000136.1:0-4970 GCA_964556035.1 uncultured Actinomycetota bacterium | reverse complement strand
CAGCTATCTGCTTTTCCTCCAGGACATTAAAATACTGTTCCGTAAAATCGATCTTCCGGAGCAGGAACTCGTCCATTATTATTCCATTTCTATCAAAAACCGGTCTGAGCGTATCCCCTATCTCCATCATCACATCAAATACTCCCGCAGAATAGAGCTGGGCAGCAGAATATTTTTTTGGTATATTCCTGGAAAGAGATCTTGCTTCAGTCTTAACTACTTTCTCCACAAGCTGGTCCATGGTACCTATATTATTATAGATCCATTCAGCCTTTTTACCATCGATCGCAAACCTTATAGTGTATTTGATCTGTATCTGCTGTCCGTCTAAAGAAGTTGTGTCCACAGAATAATCCGGATAATTTGCCTGGCTGCTTTCGGGGAAATCGCTTGTCTCGTATGTTACCTGCCTCGTAGAATAGTTTACAGTATTCTGTATGAATGGCGCTTTGATATGTATTCCTGGTTGGAAAGTAACTCCCACAGTCCTTCCAAACTGTGTAAGCACCCTTACATTACCGGCCTGCACTACAACAACACTCTGCAGCACCACTACCAGGACCACAATAAAGATGATCACACCTACCACTATTTTTGGTACAAACTTTTGCAAAATAACCTCCTGTCTTATTTGCTAATAAACATGTTGCTACTATTATAGCAATAAATCATAAGCATTTTATAAAAATAATAGAAATTTATCAAAATACTTTGTACCTGCCATTAACAGATATAATTGTGCAACTTTATAAATATTTTAAATGATATTGATTTAAGTCCTTCTACTCCCTATAATAATTGAGTTAAACTTATGGATTAATTCTGTTAAAATTTAAATAAATAAACATATGGAAGGAAAAGAATGGCTCTTATTAATATGAAAGACCTGCTGACACACGCCAAACAGCATAAATATGCGGTCGGTGCCTTCAATATCACAAACCTGGATTTTGTAGAACATATCATGGATGCTGCAGTAGAATCCAATTCACCGGTTATCATGGAGTTTGCGGAAGTGCATTTCAGGTATTTAAACCTTGAGGATATCGCACCTGTGCTAATAAATGCTGCAAAGAATGTCAGTATCCCCGTATGCATACACCTTGATCATGGGAAAAGCTTAAAGACTATGATAAGAGCAATAAGAGCCGGTTTTACCTCTATAATGTATGATGGCAGCGAACATCCCATGGAAGAAAATATTAAAAATACTGCAGAAGTTGTAAAGATCGCACATAGCGTTGGTGTAAGTGTTGAGGGGGAGCTTGGAAATGTCGGAGGAGAAGTTGTAGGAGTAGAAGCTGCAACACCCCATACTGCCAGTGAGGAATTCTATACCAGGGTCGAGGATGCTGTAAGATTTAATGATGAGACTGGTCTTGATGCACTTGCAATATCAATAGGTAATGTGCATGGGCTCTATAAAGGTGATCCTAATCTTGATTTTGCCCGCCTTACCGCAATAAGAGATGCTGTGGATACTCCTCTTGTCCTTCATGGTGGTTCGGGTATCTCAGATGATGATTTTAGAAAAGCTGTAAGTCTGGGTATCTGTAAAATAAATTTCTATACCGGCATATCACAGGCAGCTATGGTTAAAGTCCATAAGTTTATCGAAGAACATCCAAAATCCATAAGTTATCCGGATCTTGCAAAACTTGCTATGAGCGAACTCAAAAAAGTGGTAATGGACAGAATGGATGTATTTGGCAGCAAGGGACAATGCGCAGCTGACAAGACTCTATGCATAACCTGTTCTGATACATCATGCGGAATTGACGATCCGAGGATAAAGCCAGAAGCCAAGACAGTTATCTACCAGGACCTTGTTGATAAGATAAGCCATGAAGTCCTTAATAATTTAAATCAGAAATAGGGTTATTTAATAGCACTATTAAATATAAGGAAAAGACTCTTCATATTATTTGAAGGGTCTTTTTTTATACATTATTCAGACATTTATTATTAACCTTTTCTATTTTTCATGCAAATCCAGCTAAAAACCTCCAGGGACCTGTCCGATAACTGGATCTTGGCTTTATACCAACAATATCCTATTACTGCTGTATCCTTTGATGAAATTGAAAGGGTATGATTAATCTCTGTTTTTACCACATTATGCTTTCTTTTTTTAAAAAAGGCTATATAATACAAAATATGGCAGATATTGTCTATTTATGCATAATAATGAGCATAAAAAACTAGAAGATTAAAAGGAGATAAGTATGAGCTATGATAAGAATTGGGCAAAAGTGGACGCGTCTACTTTACCGGACATGAAAGTCCCTGCCCCGGGACCCAGATCCGCTGAACTTCACAACCGGGCAGAAAAATACATGAAGGGTTACTCTTCCCAGGTCAAATTGTTTCCAGTTGCATTTGAATCAGGCCATGGAGTCACCCTGACGGATGTCGACGGTAATACATATATTGACTTCTCTTCGGGTATATATGTTACTAACCTTGGCCATGGTCATCCCAAAGTTGTCGAATATATCCAGAAGTATACAAAACAGCTTATGAACTGCCATGACTATACTACCGAGATAAAGACATTATTTCTGGAAAAACTTGCTTCAGTCACGCCTGGCAATCTAAATGGTATCCAGATGTACTGCGCCGGGACCGAAGCTGTTGAAGCAGGATTAAGGGCAGCAAGGGCCAAAACAGAAAAATATGAGTTCTTTTCTTTCTATGGTGATTTTCACGGAAAAACACTGAGTGCAGTATCCCTTACTGAAGTGGCAAACTATACTTCCGGTCCAAGGGCAACCGGAAGCCATATGGCACCCAATGGTAATTGTTACAGATGTCACTTTGACAAGAAATACCCTGAATGCGGGCTTTTCTGTGTGGATGCTCTTGAAAAACAGATAATGATGGAAGGTACAGGCAATGTAGCAGCCGTAGTACTGGAACCTATCCAGGGCTGGGGCGGTTCAGTAGTTTACCCGGATGATTACCTCCCAAAGATAAGGAAGATGTGTGATAGGCTCGGTATCCTTATGATTGTTGATGAGGTGCTTACCTGCTGTGCCAGGACAGGAAAGATGTTTTGCGTAGAACACTATGATGTTGTTCCTGATATTATGATACTGGGCAAGGGACTTGCCAATGGTTTCCCCTGTACGGCATTTGCCATCAAGGAAGAATATACTGAAGTGCTTGAGAAGATATCCGCTTCCACAAGCTATGGAGGAAACCCAATGGCTTCTGCTGCGGGCCTTGCATCGCTTGAAGTCATAGAGGAAGAAAATATAGTAGAGCGTTCAGCCAAACTTGGAGACTTTATTATGAAAAGACTTAATAAAATGAAGGATGAGCATAAGATAATCGGTGAAGTCAGGGGGAAAGGATGTCTTTTAGGCATGGAGCTTGTAAAAGACAGGGAGACAAAAGAACCCTTTATTGAAGCCGGAAATAAAGTCTACCAGAAAGCTTTCGCAAAAGGTGTTGCATGGATACCTGCAAAACAGAATCTGCGTATGTCTCCCCCTCTTATAATGGAAGAAGATATTGCAACAAAGGGCCTGGACATCATTGAGGAGTCCATATCCGAAGTCGAAAAAGAATATGGTTATTAGATCAGTTGTCCATATTTGAAATCTATAAGGAATATGGTTGTTGGGGGTATTCCCTGGGATCAGATAATATGGCAGGAGTTTACTTATTTAAAAATTGATTATTAGATCATGAGGTGAATTTTAAATGAAAACATTAGGAATTGGCATGGTGGGCTACGGGTTTATAGGAAGAGTACATACCCTTTCGTACCTTAATCTCCCCTATTACTATAAACCCATGCCTGCCAGATTAAAGATGGTAGGAGTTGCATCGGTCCCTGTCTCCGATGCCGAGGAGGGAGTGGAGCAGGCTGGCTTTGAGTTTGCAACTGATAATTGGAAAGACCTTATTGCCAGGGATGATATTGATATCATAGAGGTTTGCACCCCGAACTTCTTGCATAAAGAGGTAATAATAAAGTCTCTTAAGGCCGGAAAACATGTAAATTGTGAAAAACCCCTTGCTATGGACCTTGCTGAGGCAAAAGAAATAATGGAAGCAGCTGATGCCCATCCTGAACTTATATCACAGGTAACATTTGAATACCGGTACCAGCCAGCTATGATGAGGGCAAAAAAGTTGATAGAAGAAGGCCTTCTGGGCAGGGTGTATAGCGCACGAATAGCATACCTCCATTCGGGTAATTCTGACCCCAACCGTCCCCTTTACTGGAAAATACAGAAAAAGTTCTGCGGAGGAGGTTCCCTTTATGACCTGGCCTCACATGTAGTGGACCTGACAAGATTTCTCCTCGGAGATTTCAAAAAGATATTCTCCAGACTTGAGATATTTACAAAGAATAGGCCCATTGCCGGAAAACCCGGGCAGTTCGGTGAAGTAGATGTTGACGACCTGGCGCTTATCATGTTTGAATCCCAGAACGGCTGTATCGGCACTATTGAAGGCTCGAAGGTAGCTACTGGCGCCAATGATGAATACCGCATAGAAATACACGGGGAAAAAGGTGCCATTAAATTTAACAGCATGCAGCCAAATTTCCTTGAAGTCTATGATACAAGAGACACAGGAGAACCTATCGGTGGAAGAAGGGGCTTTACCGCTATTGAGACAGTACAGCGATATCCCAAACCTGCTACTCAATTTCCGGGGCCAAAATTTTCAGTTGGCTGGATGAGATATCATTCTGGCAGTGCCTTTGATTTTGTTAAAAATGTTGCCGAGGGCACAAAACCTGTTACAGATATGCATTCAGGCTATAAAGTCCAGGAAGTCCTTGAAGCTGCCACGATATCAAATAGCGAAGGCAGATGGGTGGACCTGCCGCTTTAGAATTTATAAGAATTTACTTATGCCCCCGGAAGAATTTGAAGATAAATTTATTAAAGAAAGATCTCATCAGTTGGTTCTGACTTAGTTAAGTCCGTGTCCAACTTTTGGGGGTCATA